>JBAYZW010000121.1:0-3575 GCA_041672305.1 Bacilli bacterium | reverse complement strand
CTTTGGCACTATTAGTAGAAACAATGGCATTAGAACCATTACTTGAAGTATTAATATCGCAATATGAGATAGTAGCAGATGAGGCTGAGCCCGAAACTACAATTCCACTATTGATACCATAAAAGTTATATTCATCACTAACTTGACCATTCGAGGCAGCTGAACCAGTCTTAGTTAAAGTAACATGATTTGAATCACTGCCAGTGATAACAAGTTTACCACCATTAATAACTAAGAAAATAACTTGATTAGATGATGATGATAAGGAAGAATATGTTCCTGAAGTTATATCAACTTCTACTCCATCAATCAAATAAGCAGCATTAACACTAACCTTAGTACCACTAAATGATAAGGAGGCACTGCCACTAGTAATCACATTACCACTTGTGTCTTTTAAAGTAGATGTTGTACTAGTTGAAGATGACGAAGACGAAGATGAAGATGAGGATGCAGAAGTTGAATTTGAACTTGATGCACCAGACGATGAATCAACTGTAGAAGTATTCCCGCTACAAGCTGATAAAAATAATGACATTAAAAGAATTCCCGCAACCCCTTTGGTAGACTTTTTCATAAAAACGACCTTCTTTCTACCCTAATTCTAGTTTTTTTCAACTAGAAATCAATCATTTATTGTATAAAAGGGTACGAAGTCAGTCGTTGGTCTACTGGTGTTCACGCAAAGTACAGATAAAAGGCAAAAAACCTATATTTGTATATCATCTGTAACTAACGTGCCCAAAAAACAAGAAAATTTGGGCACGTTGTTAAAACATGCCCAAGATTAATTCCGCCAAGCACAATTAATTAATCACCATCTAATCACTCTTCTTCATAATAATATGAGCAATCAATTCCCTTCATAAATATCTCCCGATTATCTATTTTGCTAGTGAGCGCTCCTTTAAGTAAATTGATAATCAGACTTGGGTTGGTTGGTAATTTCTGCATCGCCAATAAATAATCATTCTTATCAATCCTTGACCAGTCAATACATTGAGATAGTCGCTTCTTTAATAATAAATCTAACCAAATTCTAGTTGCTCTACCATTGCCTTCCATAAAAGGATGAGCTACATTCATTTCTACATACTTATTGATAATAGAAATAAAATCAGAATCAGGCATTTTATCGATGTCTTTTAAAATAGTAGGTAGATATTGCCCATCAGCAAAAGTAAAGCCACCCTTGGAAATGGTTTTTGTTCTAATCTTCCCTGCAAAATCATATAATCCCCCAAATAAAAAAGCGTGAATTTGTTGTAAACAAATGGTAGTACCAATAATATCTTCAGTAATTAAAGAATTATTAAAGAGTTCATATGCTCTTCTTTTACTTTGTTCATCGATTGGATCTAAGAAACCTTTTACCCAAGCTTGGAACTCTACTCTATTCTTGGAAGGTATAAATAATGCTAATTCTTTTATCCCCTGCTCATTAATCGTATCAGATAGATACTTCTTACCGTCATTAGAATACAATTTATGTTGTACTGTCAGATTAGCCAATTCTTGATGCCTTGATTTGAGATTATTCCAGTATCTTCTTGGTTTTTGACTATTAATTAGTACCGCCACAACATCGGTGGCTGAAAACCACCACATAGAATTAGTCTCATCCCAGATGGCTCTGATCGGTTTATCAAGGAAATATCTAATTGATGTTTTACTTTTCATAATTGAATTATACCAAATAAAAGTTCAGTTGTCATCAAATTGAGGACAACTGAATTTAGATAGCATTCTCATAATGATTATTTTCAAAATTCGAAATTGATTTTTCCCCATATTTATCTTGAACTCTTGACAATTAATGGCGTATGATTTTTATCTTCTTTCCATTGTTGTAAATACACATCTGTTTTTCTTTTTAAATACATCGATATCACAAATAAATAGCGTGTTCAATAAGCATATACACTTTTTATGAGCCACTTAATAACCAAACTTACTTAAATTATGAGATAAGGAATAACAGAAAAGCCCTGTCCCAGAAACTAGAAATCGGTCATGGCGATTACGCAAGAAAGGCCGGCTCCAAGACATACAGAATCCACTATAAAGCGGTATTGATTTAGGAAACGTTCAAAAGAGCACGAAAAAGCAGGTCTAGGTATTATCTGGGCCTGTCTAATCTCCTATAAGCGCTTAACAACGGAAGTCACTACGATTATTTCCGATTTGATTTATGAGTAAAAAAGGACGAGTCTTTATTCAAATAAGTTTTTAAGCTCAACAATTTCTTCAGATAATTGATCTAGCGAAATGTTAATCGCATAGGCCATTGGCATCACCTGACTAAAATAATGGACTCCTTGATTCAACATTACTTTTTTTGACATCAAATCGTCGCGGGAGAATCGAGTAATACCAAAAGGGTTTGAGCCATCTCTAGGAAAGATGATGTTAATTTTCCCGTTCAAATCTCTTTCCTTCAAAAAAGAATCCTGTTTATCTTTGTTTTTATCGGTTATTAATTTAAATAGGTGATATTCAACCCAAACCCTCAAAGCACAGATATATTCGATTTTGATTATTGTGTTTCCATAAAAGCCAGAAAAAGAGAAGCAAGAAAAATTATCTATCATTTTAATTAATCGATGATTGGAGATTTCTTTTGGATTATTAAAAAGGAATTTTTCTTCGACCGTATAATGAAAAACATCAATATTTTCTGAGGAATCGCCTATTTCTCTTTCTTTTAAAGCCTTAACAAACGAATTTTCTGCTAAACGTCCTAAACTAATAATGTTTGGGTCATCCATTTCACCAGAAATATCAATGGGCTGGATTCTTATACGTGAAGAGCATTCTTCAAGATACAAAAAATCAAATTTTGAAGGATACTGCGAATTAACTGTGTTTAAGAATTCTGCCGAATGAGTCAAAATTATGATCGTCTTTTCAGTCGATGTTTTTACCAACTCATACGCAATTTTATAATGATTGACTAAATCTAATGAAGAAACCGGATCGTCTAACACAAGCGTCGTCTTGTCGCTCCCTAAAAATGAATAGATTCTGTACAAAAAGATAATTAGATTAATCTCTCCCGTACTATACGTTTCAATTTTTCTTGGAAAAGTTATAGAAACCAAAAAATCATCATTGTTAAATATGATATTTGTCTCTTCTACTTTGAAATATCGCATTAAGTCATGTTTCAACTGTTTTTCGTTCTTCTTAACATTGAGATAGTGCTCTTTCGCTTCATTTAATAAGTTGTTTTTCTCTTTTATAAGAGCCTTTTTCTCTTCAATGGCCTTTGTCGTTTTTTCATAGGCTTCTTCACTGCCACCACATAAAGCAAATGCCGTTAGCAAATCACCATTACTTTTAAGCTTATCGCAAAGGCTGATATAAGCTTCAACGGTTCCTTCCTCGGTTTTAATAGAATTATCAGCCAAAATATCACAAAGTTCGGATTTTGAAGATGAGAGCCTTTTCATTTTCTCTTCGATAATGTTTTTAAGATTTTCCTTCTCCGTATTGCAGACGGGGCAAATTTTGTCATTTGGAGAAACTAGTTTGTTAATGGAAACAAGACTATTAAAGAGTTGCTTATCTTTTGC
>JBAYZW010000120.1:0-3582 GCA_041672305.1 Bacilli bacterium | reverse complement strand
TTCTAATGATAAAACATGGAGAAATAAACGATTGGAAAGATAGATAAAAATTAAGCATCGATCAATTTCATTTAAAGAGGGCAGATACTGTTTGATAAGAAAATCAAAAATATAAAAATGCCGCAGCGAACAGCCGACAATTTTGACAATCTGGCTTCTATCTATAGATGAGATATTTTCCTTTTTCAGAAAGTGATTAACCGCCATATTAAAAGGAGCATTCTCATATAGAACGGAAAAAAGAATGTTAGAACTTAATTGAATGTTTTTATTCATTATTCTCCTGGATTAAAATCTTTAAAGATATCACCAGTATAAATCTGATCATCATCTTCGCCTTCTTCAAGATCTTCATCACTCTCTAAACTTTCGTCGGAAGTGACAATATTCTCCTCAGTGATATATCGCGGATACTTATCATTGATTTTTTGGTAGCGATTATCTTGCGAATAGTAATAAAATTCAACAGCGGTATGAATGGCAACTTCGCCAATTCCATTCAATAAGAGATTCGCCATTGTGTCTTGCAAAACGCTCACTTTCATCGGAGCGTGAACATGGATGATAATATTCCAGGAAGTCTGCTCTGTTCCATTATGGAAAACCATACAATTGGGGGCGATGAAATTGACCTCATCCTCCTCAACCTCGTAAAGTTTAGCCACGAGAGGGGTTAAATCTTTTGATAGATGTCCCACCACAAATTGATCAAGACCATAAAAAATAATAGTAATCATAATTAAATCCTTCGGTTTATTATAATACATCCTAATACTAATTTTTAACTAAAAATTGTATGGATCAATGTTGATTGTCAAATTAACACTCGTTTTCTTTTGATAAATAGCAATGAGTTTCTTCAATGTTGATTGAATCTTTTCATAATCGCGATATTTAATGAGTACTGTTCGCAAAAAAGATAAGTGATCACGAGGAATATAAGGTGTCGTTGGACCTAATATCGTCGCTGCTTCACCGAGTTGCTCATTCAAAAAATCAACGGCATTATAAGCTTGAGTAATAACTTGCTCTTCTTTTTTTCCAGCCAGAGTGACACTAGCTAAATAGCAATAAGGGGGGTAACATTGTAGCTTGCGCATTCCCATCTCTTTAATATAAAAGCCCTCATAATCTTGACGAGCCGCATATGTAATGGCATAGTGCGAAGGATTGTAGGTTTGAATAATGGCTTCCCCAACTTTGTCTTTGCGCCCTGAACGACCAACAGCTTGAGTAATAAGCTGAAAAGCTCTTTCAGAACTGCGATAAGAAGGCATCGAAAGACCGATATCCGCTAAGACAATACCGACTAAGGTAACATCGGGAAAATCGTGACCTTTAGCAATCATTTGAGTGCCAATTAAAATATCCGCTTCTTTGCGACGAAAAGCTTCAATGATGGATGGAATTTTTTGTCGTATTTTTGCTGAATCACTATCGAGTCTCAAAGTCTTAGCTTGAGGAAATAGACGATGAACTTCCTCTTGAATGCGCTCTGTTCCAAATCCCGTCTTCATCAAGTACGATGAGCCGCATTCAGGACAAGTATCAGGCATTTTTTCAACATAATCACAATGATGACATTTCAGCATATTATCACTTTTGTGATAAGTTAAAGCGATGCCGCAGGTTGGACAGCGAAAAACGTGACCACAATTGCGGCAGGAGACATTCGTGGAAAAACCTCGTCGATTAATCAGTAAAATAGCCTGTTCATGTTTAGCTAACACAGAGGCTAGTTTATGACGGAGAGTAAGAGAAAAAATATAAGAGTTACGATCAATATTGTGATAATCAGTTAAATTTATAATTGTTGTCTTCGGTAATTTTTGTTCATTAATACGCTTTTTTAATAACAAAAGATGATAGACGCCTTTACTCGCTCGAGCTCGCGATTCTAAAGACGGGGTGGCACTGCCAAGAAGAACTTTTGCTTTATGCATCTTGCCACGCATAATCGCCACTTCGCGAGCGTGATAAAAAGGTTGACTATCTTGCTTGTAAGATTCGACATGTTCTTCGTCAAGAATAATAAGACCGATATTTTGTAAAGGGGCAAAGATAGCGCTACGCGCTCCAATGACAATTTGACATTCACCACGCGCAATTTTACGATATTCATCATATTTTTCAGCGGGAGTTAATTCGCTGTGAAGAATCGCTACTTTATTTTGAAAGCGGCGAATAAAATATTCCATCATCATGGGAGTAAGTGATATTTCAGGAACAAGCATCAAAACGCTTTTCCCGCGCTTTAATTGCTCCTCTGATAAGGAGAGATAGACCTCTGTTTTTCCGCTTCCTGTCACTCCTTCGAGGAGATAAACTTCATCTTTTGATTGATCAAATTCAGCGATAACTCTTTGCTGCTCTTCCGTTAGCAAAGGGGGTTTCTCATATGTATAAGTAGGAAGAGAAAGTCGTCTTTTTTCGCTTAAGACAATCTTTATTTTTCCTCCGTCAAGGAGCTTCTTTATAATACTAGGAGATCCGATTTCTCGTTTTAATACTTTCTTTTCTCTTTGAATAAAACGGAGAATTTCGATTTGCTTATCAGTGAGATTTTCCTCATCATAATGATCAATCATCAAATACTGATCATAAGCAATTTTTGGAGCCTTTAAAGAAGAGCGCCGCGGAGATAAAGAAGGGGGGAGCATCGCTTGTAAAACACTAATACGAGGAGCGAGATAATATTCCGAAACCTGATTAGCAAGATGAAGCAAATCTTCATTTAATAGAGGAGATTCATCAATGACATCGATAATTTCATCAAAATGAAAGCCCATCTCATCCTCCATTTGCTGAGGAGAAAGAGAAGAATCCTTTACTGATAGAACATATCCAACAAGTTCGCGATGATTGAACGAGACGAGAACACGAAAACCGGGAGCGACCTTTTTTTGGCCCATATAAAGGTAAGAAAAAGGACGATCCAAAGTGTGACTAGCATATTCAATAAGTACTTCGATTATTTGCATGCTTTTTGATCGTCCTTACATATTTAATTGATGAATTTTCTTAAGGATTAAATGAGTAATTTCCGAAGCCGCTCGCCCCAGTCGATCATTCATGACAATATAGTCATAGTTTTCTGTCATCGTCATTTCTTTCTTCCCTTTTTCGAGTCTCTCATGAATAATTTCTTCCGATTCGCTCTTGCGATTGCGAATGCGTTTTTCCAAAGCTTTCAGTGAAGGAGGCATAAGGAAGAAAGAGATAACGCCTTCATCATTTTTCATGCACGAAAGAACTTGTTTTGCGCCCGTGATTTCAATTTCGAGGAAAACGTTTTTGCCTTGTTCTCTCAACTTAGAGACTTTGTCCTTGGGAGTTCCATAGCGGTTGCCGACAAACTCTGCCCATTCTAAGAAGTTTTGATTATCAATATTCTTCTGAAATTCTTCTTGGCTCACAAAATAATAATCAATACCATTTTGTTCCATATTACGGGGTTGACGAGTCGTCATCGAAATAGAGTAGACTAAATTGAGCTTATTATTTTTCATAATCCGCTTTCGAATCGTTCCTTTTCCGACTCCGGAAGGTCCGCTTAGAATAATCAATAATCCTTTTTTCATT
>JBAYZW010000119.1:0-3587 GCA_041672305.1 Bacilli bacterium | reverse complement strand
CACCCCCGATGTATTTTTATTATGATTAGTATTTGTCTTTTAGGAGCCTCAGGCTCAATTGGTAGTCAGACTTTAGATGTCATCAAGAAAAATCCCGATGATTTTCTTTTATGTGCGATTTCAATTGGTCATCAAACTAAGAAAATTGGTCGCATTCTTCAAAAATTTCCGAGTGTTCAAATGATTTGTGTTCAGGAATCACGTTCTTTGAATTATTATCAAAAAAAATATCCCCATATTCGATTTTTTTGTGGCAATCAAGGCTTATTAGAACTCATTAAAAATTGTGGCGCTGAGATGATCGTTAATGCTTTGGTAGGCTTTGTGGGTTTAAAACCAACATTGTTCTCTTTAGAAGAAAATCGAATTGTTGCTTTAGCAAATAAAGAGAGTTTGGTCGTGGGCGGAGAATTGATTGATAGCTTATTGTCATGTGGTAAAGGTCGCATTATTCCAATTGATAGTGAGCATGTTGCTTTGAGCAAATGCTTATCCGTTGATTCCTCACATGTTAAGAACCTAATTCTTACTGCTAGTGGCGGATCATTTCGCTCTTTAAATAGGCAACAATTAGCAGATGTGACAGTTGATGACGCTTTAAAACATCCCACATGGAAAATGGGGAATAAAATCACTATCGATAGTGCCACAATGATGAATAAGGCTTTTGAAATTATTGAAGCCCACTATCTTTTTGGATATCCATATAGTCACATCAAAGTTGTTCTTCATGATGAATCTTATGTTCATTCTATGGTTCAATATCAAAACGGGACTTATCGGCTTGATATCAGTCATCCTGATATGCGGGTTCCAATTAAGTACGCTCTTTTTCAAGGTCTAGTTCCCTATCGCACTTACCTTACAGATGATTATCATCATTTAAATCATTTCCATTTCCATCCTTTTCTTTTAGCTCGTTATCCTGTTATTAAATGGGCTCGAGTTGTCATTCAAAAAAAAGGAACATATGGAACAGTTTTAAATGCTGCAAATGAAGTGGCGGTCAGTGCTTTTCTTTGTGGTGATATTCCTTTTCTTGGCATAGAAAAAATTGTTGCGCATTTGATGAAGAAACATATTAACATTTCTCATCCCACTTTTTCCGATATTGAAAAAATCGATATCAAAACTCGGCAAGAAGCCAAAAATTTTATTTTAAGTAGGTATTTATGAACAGTATTTTATTAAACATTCTTTACATTCTCTTGTTTGTCATTTGTCTTTCTATTTTGATTGTGGTTCATGAACTTGGTCACTTGGCAATGGCAAAGGCTTTTAAGGTATATTGTTTGGAATTTTCAGTTGGTTTTGGTCCTAAATTATTCTCATTTAAACGCCGTAAGGGTGAAACTCGTCTTTCTGTTCGTGCTATTCCTTTTGGTGGTTATGTTTCAATGGCAGGTGAAGGAGCCGAAATCCCTGGTGGGGTGACAGTTGAGGATGCGAGGAGTCTTAATCACATTAAAAAGTGGAAACGCGCTTTAATCATGTCGGCTGGGGTTATTATGAATGTCGTATTGGGTTTTCTTGTCTTCTTTATTTCTGAAAGTTGTTTTATGCAGACGAGTATTTCGGCTAGCAATCTTGTTGTCGCTAATAATTCAATCGCGGGCGATGCTGGTCTTGTGACTGGCGATATTATCGCATTAGATAGTGAAACCTTTGGCGATGACGCCTCTATTTATGTTGTTGATAAATCTCATGCTTATTTTACTAATCAAAACCCTGATACTTTAGAGGAGACAAATGAAGAAGTTGTCGTGGCTTTGTCTCGCTCTCTCTCTAGTTATGATAATTTATCATGGTCTGATTATCTTTGCTTTCTTAATCCCGATGTCATTGATGATTACGCTCATCTTTCTGATTATCTTTTAGATGTCAGTGATGAATGTGTTTCGGTGACTTTTGATATTTCGAAATATGTGCAAAACACCATCACCGAAGAGTGGGAGACTTCGCCGATAACTATTGTTCTTCCCGCTCAAACACATCTTGAATCTCCAGATCGATTTTTTGCCGATACTGGCCTCTCTCTTTATTCTGAACACTATTGGAATAACTTTGGTCAAGCTTCTAAAAATACTTTTTCCCTCGTCGGAGAATCATCAATTGCTATCTTTAAAGGTTTAGGTTCTCTTTTTACTTCTCCAGAATCAGTTGGGGGGATTATTGCCGTGGGATATGTCAGTACTTCGACCTTGCAAAATTATGGTCTAGTTTCTTTTTTGCAACTTTGGGGTTTAATTTCAATTAACTTAGCGATTATCAATATTTTGCCTTTCCCTGGTCTTGATGGATGGCAACTATTTGTTCTGTTGTTTGAATCTATTTCGCGTAAAGAATTACCTGCGAAGACGAAGAATATTGTTTCCGCCATTGGATTGATTCTACTCTTTGTTCTTATGTTCGTTCTTGTTATCAAGGATTTGATTGTTTATGTCATATAAGAGATTGTATTTATGAATGATAAAATGGTTCGTTTTTTAAATAGTTTAAACATTGAGAATATCGATGATTTTGATCTTGATTTTGAAATGATTGGACGGAATCGTTTTAATAAGAATCAGTGGGACATGGTTATTGTTAAAAAGAAGCCATGGAAATATTATCTTCTCCGTCAATTTCAGGATGGGTTGCCACTTATCAAATATCCCTATACTTTGCGTTTCTCTTATTTGGTAAGACCTGATTACCAAGAAGTGATAAAACTTTTTGATGATTGGTATCAAACTCTTTACAAACTTCCTCATAATCTTGTGATTACTGGAGATGTGGATGATCATCTTTTCATTGAGTATGTTAATGAAAGCGAAAGAGAGCAGTATTGTGAAGCAATAAATGATTTTCGTGATTTTTTGAATTTCATCAATTACGAATTTACCATCAGCGAATCAATTAAACCAGAGGTAGATGAACAACCAAATGTTTCGCCTCGCCAGATGAAAAAAATTGTTAAAGAAGCCGAGGCCGAAGCTCTTGAAACAATGAATGATATTGCTGAAAAGCCAGAGATTATTGATCGCAATGATGCGGCAGATAGCGCGGAAGAGGAGCGCAAAGAATTAAAAGCCCAAGTTGAAGAAACATATTTGGAAATCATGAAACGCAACGCTGAAGAAATGGCGAAAGAAAGACGGCGTGCTCGCTTGAATCGTCGCGGTAATTATCAGCCCATTGAAAACATTGACTCTATTAATGAAAATTCAGGTAATATTGATTTTTCAGGAAAAGTCTTTTCAACCGAAATCAAGGAATTTGGGGGAAATACGAGAATTACGATTGGTATCAATGATGAATTTGGTGGCGCTATTATGGCTGGAGCTTATCAAAATAATCAAATATCAGCGGAAACAATTCAGCTTCTTGATCGAGGTGTAAATATTCGTGTTCGCGGTGTTGCTTATAACGATAACTATTCAAAAGAAGTAATGGTTAAAGTTCATTATCTTGATCTTTTGCCTCCCGATATTATTACTCCTGATGAAGAGCCGATTAAAAGAGTGGAACTCCATCTTCATAGTACGATGTCAAGCATGGATGGTGTGACAAGCATGAGCGATTATTGTCAATATGCTAAAGCCCTT
>JBAYZW010000118.1:0-3600 GCA_041672305.1 Bacilli bacterium | reverse complement strand
GGTCAATGTGAATGCATTCGGCAGTGTCAGCAGAATGGGGATCCATGTAATGGTACCAGTCATCGTGTAATAAGTTCCGACAGGCATCAGAATACCCATAAGGAGAAATGTGCTTGGCTGTCCCAGACCCAGATATTTGTATGAAACGCCCAGGGTGTACATCACGACCCCGAACATCCCGGCGAGCCCTATGACAAGCAGCCACCAGCCGCTGTACCAGACAAGTACAATACCTATCAACGCGACAATGCCGACACACAGCAGCCCTGCATTTCTTACGTCTGTGGGCTTAAGTTCTCCTGTTACCAATTCGGGAGACCGGGTATGATTTTCTACTGTGTCGGTTCCTTTCTTGAAATCCCCGTAAGTGTTGAGAAGATTGGCGGCGGATTGCAGCAATATGCCGCCGATCATTACAAGGGAAAAGATAAACCAGTCAAAGATACCCCAATTAAAATTAAAATCATACAGTGCCACCATTCCCGCCAATACTATGGGAACGACGGCACCATGGAGTGTCCACGGTCTGAACGCATTGTACCATCCGGCTTTTACTCGGGCAACACCAGACATCTGTTTATGGGATTGTTACCGATTAAATAATGTTTTGCCAGGTTTTGTCGCATACATAACATAACGGTTAAAACATAATAAGCTCTGCAGATTCTTATGCGAATCAAAAAAATTTTGGCCAGCAGTGCGATAATGCTGTCCATCGGCTTAATTATATCGTTGATCATAAACATTTCAGGCACATTTCCCGACCATATTCTTACCGCCGACATACGAGCCAACATCACAGTGCTGGTTCTTGCCATAATGATGACAATTTCGTTGTCCCGCATACCTTATAAGAATCTGAATCCCATAAAGTACAGCCGATCTGTGACCAGAGCTGTATTGCTGGGACTTGTGGTTGCCTCTCTGGTTCCTCTTATCGGATACATGTTAATGAAAGGTCACCCCGGATGGGAAAACTATTCCATGGGCCTCGTGTTCATTGCCGCCGCGCCTTTTGCCGCATCCGTTGTTCCTCTTTCCTACACACTCAGAGGGGATATGGAACACGCTGGCAGAGGCACGATTCTCACTTACTTATTCGCTCTTTTATGGATTCCTTTCATAATCTATGCAACATTGGGCAAAACCGTTGATATGACCAATGTTGTCATAACCGTCATAGAAATAATCGGAGTGCCGCTGATATTATCCAGATTACTCACGAAAGTGAAAATCAGCAGAGATGCCATGGGAATAATGATGAATCTGTTCATATCTTTCCTTGTCATACTTTCTGTCAGCTCCACCAAGTTCCCTTCGGAATTGGCTCCCCTTCTTCTGTTTGTCATTATTTCCGCAATCAGAACTTTCTTTGTGGGAACCGGTGTGGAATTAACGGAAAAGAAAATGGGTATCGGATGGAGCCAGAGAGTTACGGATGTTCTTATGGTATCTTACCGCAACAAGGGTATCGCCATAGCGTTGTGTCTTGCCACAATACCTCATCTGGCACCTTATGCCATGGTTGCGATAGCCACATCCATCGTTGTTGAAATCATATGGGTCGTGTTCATGGATTCGGTATTGTTCTCCAAGAACAGGATGAAAAAAGAAACGGGCTTGGACCGGGCTTCAGAAATCGGTAATCCGTAAACGCCGTTCGGTGAGCTCCCTCACCGTATCGGTATTTTTCAACGATCCGTAAAGCATATCGGAAGCTGAATCGTAAATCTTTGAAGAACGTCCCTGAGGCGAGACGCTGTTTGCGTAACAATAAGCACAGTTATGCAGACAGCTGTCATACGCCCCTATGTCTATGTTCCTGACGCATCTGCACCCTTTCCGCGTGTTCCCGGGAACATCTTCAAAAGGTATACCCAGCGAAAGCATTGTCTCTCTGTCTATGCAGCCTCTGTTGTCTATTCCGTATTCGTTCACAGGTTGAGGGGAACAGCACCAGCTGAGACTCATTCCGTGTTCCCTTGCCGTTTCCCCCGCCATACCCATAAACCAGTTTCTGTCGGAATCGGAAGAATCGTAAAGTCTTTCGGAAGCCGTTGATTTGTCGAATTTATCGTAAACGTCAAGGAAACCGAATATGCACCTGTTTGTGTATTCCGATAATTCCTCGCACAGCAACCCAAACTTCCTTTCGTGATATTTTCTCCCGTATCTTTTATCAAACAATACCGGGTCGTATCTCCACAGTATTCTCTCCTTTCCGATTTTTTTTGAAAGTTCTTTGAATCCGTCGGCAACAAGCGCCACATCGGGTACTCCGGGTTCCAAATCCCTGCCGTAGGGATTCACGGTTACCTGAAACAATACGTTGTGACCCATTTCCGTGATTTCATCGATGTGCCGTATCATCGGCCGGGGGTCTTTCGACATGAAATAGATGCAATCAACGCTTTTGGGGTTCAGATCTATCCGGAAAACAACGTTTTCAACCACAGGATTTCTTACGAGAACGTACCCTGCTTTGAGTCTGTTCATCATCCATTCCGAGTGAAAAGCAGGTATGTCGGTTCGTCTGCTGGCGCAAATAATCACAAAACAGATATACATTAGATAAAAGATAAACGTTCAGGAAGAGTAAAATGACACGGGACAAGTATACGTACACTTATGTGACCCTTATCGGCAAGATAAGCATAAGTGAGGACGGTGAAGGAAACATCTGCGGATTGTACCTTCCAACTTGCAATTTGCCTGTCGCCGAAGATCGGGAGACAGATGTCATATGCGAGGCAATGTCTCAGTTGAGAGACTATTTCATCGGCAGAAGAAGATGTTTTGATCTTCCCCTTTCCTGTGACGGGACCGATTTCCAACATTCGGTATGGTCGGAAATTTCCAAAATCCCTTTCGGAGAAACGGTAACCTACGGAGAATTGGCCGAAAGAATCGGAAATCCCAATTCGTCAAGAGCCGTGGGTACCGCCTGCGGTAAAAATCCGATTCCGATTATCGTGCCCTGCCACAGAGTCGTGCCCTCCGCGGGAGGCATAGGATCTTACGGCGGCGGAAGTGCCTTGAAAAAGAGATTGCTCGATTTAGAGGCTGAATTTTTTGAGTGACGTGATTGATGCATTGTTTGAAAACGTCGACCGAAAATACGCCGAATTTAACCGAAAACTGCTGCCGGACACCGATAATATACTGGGCGTCAGAATGCCGGTTCTCAGAAAAATAGCTTCTGAAATAATGAACCGCGAATGGCGGAGTTTTCTTGAAACCGATTCGGAATATCACGAAGAATATCTGCTGAAGGCGCTTGTCATTGCAAACGCGGATATGGTTTTCGAAGAACGGATTGCTCTTACCCGCAGGTTTGCCCCCTGTGTGAAAAATTGGGCGGTATGCGATTTGTTATGCAATGATTGGAAGCATAACCCGGACTATGACGAAGAACTGTGGACTCTTTGCGATGAGTTCTTTTCTTCCGGCGAAGAGTTCAAAATGCGCATGGCTGCGGTAATGCTTCTTTTCAAATTCATTGACGGAAAAAACATCGACAGGGTGCTGAACAGATTGGTTTCTGTTCATCATGACGGATACTATTACAAAATGGGGTCCGCCTGGACTCTTTCATACTGT
>JBAYZW010000117.1:0-3601 GCA_041672305.1 Bacilli bacterium | reverse complement strand
TAAGTGCAATCCTGCATGGACGGATCCAAACTTGCGGTGGGTTCGTCCAACATCAATATTTCAGGTTCCGGGGCCAGGGCTCTTGCCAGATATACGCGGCGTCTTTGTCCTCCTGACAGCTGGCTTATCCTTTTGTGGGCGAAATCAATTACTTCGGTATATTCCATGGCTCTTTCCGCGGCTTCTTTTTCTTCTTCCGTGTAATACGGGCGCAACCCTTTGTTTGCCCTGAGGCCCATCTGCACGACTTCCCTCGCGCATATGGGGTACTGGGAATCAAGTTCCTCGTACTGAGGGACATATCCTATGTTGCTCACGAATCCCGCGGGCTCTTCCCCGAATATCTTAACGGTTCCCGCCATGGGTTTTATCAGTCCCAGAATGGCTTTGAACAGAGTGGATTTGCCTCCTCCGTTCGGACCTATCAATGCAAGGAAATCGTTCTCTTTCAATTCCAAATTTATATTCTCGATGATTCTGTTTCCATCGTAACCCGCATCGAGATTTCTGATTTCTATCGGTATCATTGTATCGTCTCCGACAATTCATCGCCGAAAACATTGATTGCTTTCTCAAGTTCGTCCAACCAATTCTGGGCAAGAACGTTGATTACGACTATCCTCACATACACTCCGGAATCGTTAAGCTCTTTTTCCGTCATGCCTTTGATTTCCCTTTCATTGGACAGGAACACCACCAGAGGTTCATCCGCGGTGCCTTTTTTTAGATTCATCATCTGACTCGGGGTGGTAAGCGACTGGGCGGTTTTCAGTATCGGCACTTCCGATATGTCATCGGGAAGCAAATACGCCCATGAAGAATGCCACACAACGATTTCGCCTGCGGCTTTGTTCTCGAAAACCGAGGAAGCGAGATTTGCCAGAATATCCGTTTTCTTGGTGTATCCCTCGCAGCCTTCTGCAAAAATTTCCGCGTTATCGGGGTCGAGCTCCATCATCACATCCCTTACGTATTCGGCAATGAGTTTCAGACGTTCGGGAGAAGTCCAGACGTGAGGGTCGTAAGAACCGTGTTCATGATCGCTGTGATCATGACCGTGATGATGACATTCCCCCGGCAGCAAATCTATCCCCCATCCAATCAAATCTTCACAACATTCGTAAGTGGGTATATCCAATTCCTCTTTTATCACCGATAAGTTCTCCAGTTCCCATTCGACACCGGAGCCTATGGCAAAATAAACCACGGTATTGCTTGAAGCAATAGAGCCAGGTGTCAACGCGGTGCTGTGAGGGTCTGAATTCGGCAACAGGAAAGATTTCACAATGTAAGAATCACCGACGATTTCTTCCACCATTTCCTGTTGCCAACTCATTGTCGTGTATATGCACGGACGATCGTCGTTGTCCTGTGTGGCCCCTATCACAACGACAGAGCCTGCCAACGAAATTATTGCAACGAGTGCCACAAGCGTTATTGAATTTGTCCGCACGCTAAAACCAGATGATTCAATAGTATTAAAATTAACTCAATTCGAACATTTAGAATTAAAGGTGTTATGCTTCACCGCAAATTGCCATTTGAAGAACATATACTCTGAGTTTATGCAATTCGACCCGCACACGCGATACCGTCTTTTATGTCATTGTCTGTATTACCGAATACAAATCGAATTTTTTTCTGATATAATGAAAAATGTAAGGGGGTAAACCCCCTTTTGATTGAAAGAACGAAGTTTATTTGATTGTGTTCAGAACGGAATCCAACTTTTTACAATGATATCGGAATTCGACCAGTACATACTGCCGTATTCATGCTCAATCATCACAAAAATATCATTACAGACATAAACTTCCGTCTTCACGAGTGCCTCCGTATAAGTGTATACATCACATGTCACTCTCCCCAGGAACGTTTCTACGTTTTTGGTTCCTTTGAGCTCAGCACCCTCTAAGACTTCTTCGGGTATTGAGATGAGTAGCATACTTAGGACTTCTTCGCGGGTTAAATAAAAAGAATCTCCTTTGAATCTGTACAACTCCGGAGTATCTCCATCAGCAGGTATAACCTCTTCTATTTCGTCCCAATCTGAACGTGATTCTGTGAATGGAATCTTATCGCCGACTTTCAAAGAATTGGCAGTCTTGATTGTGACTTCGTTCTGAGATTCGATGAACATATTGGATTTCTTAAGTTCGAATGTCTCTTCATAAGTCTCGGATTTGAACGTCGTTTTGTAAACAAGTTCATTATCCTTTCCCACGTAGTATTCGAAATCCCCAAATTCTTTGCTTAACGCATACATGATGCAATCTCTTTTTCCAAAATCGGTATCTATGCGTAACTCTTCAGACGTTGCATCCGTGATATCCTCGTTAAAAATTAGAACGCTTTTGATTTCGATTACCAACTCGTTATATGTGTATGAATCCGACTCACTCCAAGTTCCGTATGAATGTTCTAATTCGAATAATTTATTGCCTCCTTCCTCATTTATTTCTGTTATCTCGAAACTTCCTTTCGTTTCCCGAACAATCGTGTGTTTGTCTCCGACTGCAAAAGAGTCTTTGATTTCAATCTTGGCAGGCATGAAAAAATATACTCCTGCTCCTGCGCCGATCAACACCACGACAATGATTGCCGCAACAATTCCTTTTTTGGACATATACTAAAATTCTCCGAATAGAGTATATATACCCTCATATCTCGAGAAAAAAATTGCATAAGAAAGGTTATTTTTTTCAATATTTTCATCAGATTTCAAATTTTTAAAATCCAAATTTTTTTATTTCCTAAAATTTGTTTTTTATAAGCAATTGTATAAATTATCAGACGGTAATGCGGTGTTTATAAAATAACCTTTTTTCATGATATCCGATGAAACGGTTCGATTGAGTCGGAATTTTAAACTTTGTCCCGGAGACCCTCAGCTTCAAAAAATTACAGAAGATTTGAAAGAATTCAATCCGAATCGTTCGGATTGAATTAAAGGTAAAAGGTTTGCGGACTTGAGTCCGTACTTACTCGGAACCGTCACCGAGAACACGGGTTCTGGAACCGTCCTTTCCGTGTTCGAGTTCTTCATACCTGAATCTCTTGAGGTTCTGGTTGAAGGTCGTATCGGCGGGAAGGAGCTTCTTTACGCCCTGAAGGAGCTGACTTCCGAAGCTCATAATCTTCTCGGTAAGATCGATTCCGAATCTTGTGGTGCCGCACACCAGGTGACCGGGGTTCATGACGTCGTTGGGATCCACCGCGGTCTTCAGTTCTCTCATGAACTGTGCGGTGTTCTCGTCGCGTATGATGTCAAGGTTCCAGGCAAAGAACACTCCGAATCCGGTGGTCCTTCCGCCGTACTCCATGGCCCTGTCGCCAAGGTAGAAGTTGAATGAGAACGCGGCCATGCCCAACAGGGTTTCGTCATCCTTGAAGTAGTAGGGCATGAACATTGCGGTATTGCGGTCAACGATGACTCCGATCACACCGCCGGCTTCCATATTCATGGTGTCGAAAGCACCGTAGCACTCATCGACGAACTCTCCCCAGTTTTTGACGGGGACCACGACTTCCGCGGGAATCTCTCCGACTCCGGCTTTCCTTGCCCTGAATTCGTAGCATCTTTCATCCCACTCGTGCATGG
>JBAYZW010000116.1:0-3624 GCA_041672305.1 Bacilli bacterium | reverse complement strand
AATGGCGGTTACTAAGACCACATCACCATCTTCTCTACTGCTTAAATCAAGGGATGAAACATCAATTTTAGCTTTATCATGACCATAGAATTCAAAAGCTTGTTTTGGCAACTCTAATTTAGCGGCGATTTTTTCAATTGGCATTACTTTTCTCATTTGTCTCCTCCTTCGATCATATTTTATTTAGATGATTTATTTTATTATAGCTGAATCATTTTGAATAATTCGTTCTTCTTTTAGAATGTTATAAAAATGTTGCTGTCACGCCAAAGACAAAAATTAATTTCAAAATAATAATCGCTAGCGATTTATTGCGTCAGGTGGGGCAATTTTACAATGAGGAGTCAACATGTTAGAATAACATGTGGAAAAAGACAATAATTTTGAAATCATTAGAGCAGAAAACTATCATATCCCTTTAATTTTAGATGTGATGAAAAGCCTTTCTAGAGAGTTTCCTGAAAAGTTTTTTGTACCCTCAACAAGAGAAGAATTGGATTATGTTATCAATCATCAGGGTGGCTTTGTTTTGTTGTGTCATGATAGAGATAATATAGTAGGTGGCACTATTGTCATGTACCCAAATAAAAGAATTCATTATTTGAGTGGGCATAGCATTCTAGAATCCGCTATCGTTGATTCTATTTTTGTATCACCACAATACCGTGGACATCGAATTGCGAGTTCGTTATTGGAAAAGGCTTTGCCATTAATTAAGAGAAAATATGTTTATGCCTCTGTTGCCTTAGACAATTTTAATTCACAAAAACTATTTTTCAAACATGGCTTTAAGATTTATGAGCAAAAGAAATTATATAACAATCACAATCGCTATGTTTTACTGCTAGAAAGGAATAATCATGCTTTATAAGACAATTAATTTAGGAGCAATAAGAAGAAACTATCAGAGATCAATCGACAAGACGGGAAAATACGTTTTCCCAGTTATCAAAGCTAATGCTTATGGTTGTGGAATGAAACAAGTGGTAAAAGCTTTAGTGAAATCTTTTGATATTCCTCTTTTCTGTGTCAGCTCTTTAGAAGAAGCTAAGACTTTTTTAAAATTAAGAGTTCAAAAAGATGTTTTGGTTTTTGAAACACCACGTGAAAAATTAATTGATAATCCCTACCTTGTTTATTCAATTAATAATTTAAAACAAATTAAAGCTATCAGTCATTTAGTCAATCGTCGAGTCCATATTCAAGTTGATCTCGGACATCATCGAAGCAGTATCAAAACAATTGACGATATTAAAGAAGCGATTCTTCTCTGCCACGAACACGAGATTAATATCGAAGGAATATATGGACATTTACGGGGTTTAAAAGAGACAAAGGCGGTTGCTTATATGCGTGAAGTATTTGCTCTTTTTGATGTTAAATTTAAACATCTTGTCTCTTCAGAAAATTATCTCATCGATATCGGCAACGCAATAAGAATAGGTTCTAATCTTTACGGAGACGGGCTAGACGCCAAATTTGAACAAAGCATTGAATTATACACCTATGCTTCGCGTATCATTCATGCCAAAAAAGGCGATACATTTGGATATTATCCTGGATATACTGCCGCTAGTTCATGTTTATTAGCTGAACTGCCCATTGGTTACGCAACTGGTTTCTTACGAAATTATACTGGCTCAATGCTTTATTGTCAGAATCAGTTATATCCTGTCGTTGGTGCTGTTTCCATGAATTCATTGCTTGTACAAATCGATCGATACATCCCTAAAGATGCTAAATTTTATCTTACTTGTAAATTGTATCCTGTCTCGTATTTTGCCCAAAACAATAATATCTATAACCCTGAGGTTCTCTTGCTTTTCCATCCAGAAAAAATCATCTATATTGATGATTAAACTAACTCTTTAATTAAATGCACCAATTCAACAATATAATTGAGTGTCATATTATCTTTATCTTTCAGCGGATTATATTCAACAATATCACAAGAGCTGATCGAATATTGTTGAAAGAATTTTTTAATAATAAATTTAACATCTTCTTTTTTAAAGCCATTGGCGACCGGAACGGAAACACCAGGAATAACAGTTGGGTTAATGGCGTCTAAATCCAGCGATAGATGCAATTTATTAATTCTACCTTTGAAATAATCAACTACATCCCCAATAGCGTTTTCAAGACCATTTTTTTCAATATTTTTATAAGAATAGTATTTGATATGAAGGCGTTCAATCGTCACTTTTTCTTCTTCGTCTAAATCACGAACGCCAAAAATATAAACATTTTCTTTTTTTATTTTGATTTTATCTTCCCCCAAATTAACAAGGCTATCAGCGCCCTTTCCTAAAAGAGCCGCCAAAATCATACCATGAATGTTCCCACTCTCTGTCGTTTGTTCGGTGTTCATATCACCATGAGCATCGATCCAAACAACTCCTAAATCATCTTCATCATTGGCAACCGCCGATATTGATCCGAGTGCCACACTATGATCGCCTCCAATGATTAAAGGAAAATTATGGGCTTGATAAATTGTTTTAGTAACCGAAAAGAGCAATTCGTTAGTGGCAATTACCGAGGAAAGATTTTTTAAATGTGGATTGGCTGTTTGATCTTCAACCTTTAATTCCGGCAATAAAATGTAATCATCTAGAACTTTTGTCAAATATTCCGCGCCATATTTAATTCCACTATAGTTAGCGCCATAGTGTAAAGGGATTAAAATTGGATATACTTTTCTATTTTCCACAATTTTATCGGTCCTCTTTTAAATAATCAAAAATAACATTTAAACTAGGACGATAGATATACTTGCTAAAAGCTTTGGAAATTTCCTGGCTTGCAGTGCGATAAAACAACGATGGCGAATTGCTCAAGCAATAATAGGCAACACCCTCTGTATAAGCAATTGGCCTTTCCAAATAAGTGAATTTAGTTCCATAAATTGCTCGCCCTTGATGAGCGGCGGCGTCAATAATAAAAGCTCCTTTTTTAATATGTGAAAGCTGTTCTTTACTAATAATATTTATATTGGGTCTATCGACTTGAATGCCATTAATGATAATATCGTATTCTCCAATTGATTGATAAAATTCGTCCATTGTTTTGCGATAAAACATCCGAACAATTGGGTTAAACATTGAAATGGCTTTAAAAGCTCCCTGCGCAACATTGCCACTCGACAAAACAGCAACTTTTGTTTCGGAAGTAGGAATAACGCCAAATGCCACTAACGCATGGTAGGTTGAAGCATATCCAGCAATAAAACTATTTTGGTAAACAAAATTCCGAGGAATGTGAACTAAATCAATGACTTTGTCCTCATAAAATAAACGAGGAGTGATATTATCTAAATCCACAACCTTAATATGTCGAGGCACGCATTGTTCTCGATAAAAAGTGCCGCCTGATCCGAATGGATGCGTCCAGCCGATAATCATTTGTCCATCGCGAAGAAAGCGATAATCAGTTGGCTGAATTAATTTTAACGAAAAAATGTTATTGCATTTCTTAAAAACATCCTCGCGCGTCATGACTTGCGCTCCAGCTTTTCGATAATCTTCATCGCTAATATCCATCGTTGATCCAAAGCTTTCCTCAACGACAATTTCGTTTTCTAAATTAACAATATCTTCTGGCAGAATAGCGACTCTTCTTTCT
>JBAYZW010000115.1:0-3625 GCA_041672305.1 Bacilli bacterium | reverse complement strand
TTCTCACCGGTGTTCACATTTCACCCCCTTGCAGATGAAGATGGCAACTCCCGTAATATTCTGCTTCCGTCTCATGTACCCGAACTTCTGAAATTTTCCGTTGATTACGATACGGTGCTGATCGGACCCGGTCTCGGTACGGACGAAGATACTCTTTCGGCGGTCAGAATGTTTGTTTCCGGATGCGGTGTTCCCATGGTCATCGATGCCGACGGAATCACTGCCGTTGAATCGGGTTTCGAAGCATCGGTTCCGATTGTTTTCACGCCCCACAAAAGAGAATTCGAAAGGCTCGGAAAGAAATTCAGAAATGCCGATGATGTTGCCGATATCGCAAAATCGCTGAATGCCGTCATACTGCTGAAAGGAAAAGAGGATATAATCTCCGACGGAAAACACACAAGGATGAATCGTACCGGTAATCCGGCAATGACGGTTGCCGGAACCGGGGATGTGTTGGCCGGGATTGTGGCTGGACTTCTTTCAAAAGGTTTGTCTGCATTCGATGCCGCATGCCTCGGCGCATATATTTGCGGTAAAGCGGGAGATCGGGGATTCGAATCACATAGTTACGGAATGATTGCAACGGATGTTATCGATGAGATTCCCAACGTTCTGAAAGAAGGATTATCGAAACAATGATCGACATTCAGCCCGTCATCGGCATACCTGCATTGCGTAACGGAAACATACTGGTGATAGGGGATTTGCACATAGGCGTCGAATCCCACCTTGGAGCCAAGGGATTTCACCTGGTATCCAGAACCAAAGAAATGCTGAATACTGTCATCGAAATATCGGAAGACTGCGACAGAATCATTATCATCGGCGATGTCAAAGACTCCGTACCCGGAACTTCCAAACAGGAGTATCGGGAAATACCCGAATTCTTCGATAATTTACTGGATATTTTCAGCGAAGTGGATGTGATAAGAGGGAACCACGATACCAATTTGGAAGAGTTTCTTCCCCGGGGAGTCAGGCTCCGTCCCGCTACGGGTTTGAAAGTCGGACGGGTCGGTTATGTTCACGGACATACCTGGCCTTCTGAAGACGTGATGAACTGCGAAATACTGATTATGGCTCATAATCACCCTGCGGTAATGTTCAAAGACGGCGTCGGAAAAATAACAACGGAACCCTGTTGGATGCGGGGTAAATTTTTGGATACGGAATCGGAAAGATATTCTGTCCTGCCCGAGAAATTCATTGTCATTCCCGCTTTCAACCGCATGCTGGGGGGATCTCCCGTAAATGTTGAAAAAGAAGATCTGCTGGGACCGTTGCTTAACAGCAAACTTACGGATATTGACAACGCACAGATTTACTTACTTGACGGCGTTAATTTGGGAAAACGTTCCGACCTTATGATTAAAGGACGTAACAATTCACGCTGGAAAGCAAAAGATAAGAAATGACCATCTGAATTGCAAATGATTGCAGGCTGTATTAGATTATTTTAATGAATTGCATTAGATCGTTTTGATTGATTAACCGCATATGAATATGAATGCAGGTTTTGATATGGCGTATTCATCAAATCCTTATCGTTTACCCGAACTTTCCGTAAAAGGGTGCGGAAAACGACCAAAAACCAAAATAGGGAGTCGTAAACCCATAATTCATGACAGTTGAATGGAAACGTCCGATTACGGGAATACCTTTATTCGGCTATATCGGAAAAAGTTTAGGCTGTAAAAGGAAACTTATGCTATGATAGCCGATAGTTTCCTTATTCAATCGAAACTGTTGACAATCCTAAATACCTTTCAATCGATATACGGCATGAATACCGTCGACGGTCTCGTCGACAGACCGAGATATACCGAAGGACTCAGACCGTTCATCGGCAACGGTAATGCCAAAATCATAACCGGCATAAGAAGATGCGGCAAATCCTCCGTCATGAGATTATTCTCAAGATCATTCACAGATCATAACGTGGTATATCTGAACATGGAACTGGCCGAGAACTATAATCTGAGGGATTGGAGATCGCTTCTCGGAAAGGTGGAATCCGCAGTCGATGCAACAAGAAAGAATGTTTTGTTCATAGATGAAGTACAGAACGTCAAAGAATGGGAATTGGCAATAAGAGACATAATTGCAAGGGAGCTATACGATGTGTATCTCACCGGATCCAACTCCGATCTGCTGTCTTCCGAATATGCAACCCATCTCGGCGGCAGATTCAACACGATACATATGTTGCCTCTGTCGTACACGGAATGCCTGGAGTTCCAAAAGATGTTCGGGGGCGCGGATGATGTTTTTCATACGTTCGTACGCGCAGGAGGGTTTCCCATATTATGGCGTAATCCGGCCGATATCCAATCCGACATGCAGACGGTCCGCGATATTGTCGATGTATCCATCGCGAATGACATCGAAGAGAGGTTCGGCATCAAGAACAAACAGTTGTTGAAGAACCTTCTGAGATACACGCTTTCAACCATCGGAAACTACGTTTCAGCCAACAATCTCTATAACACGATGAGGTCGACAGGCATCAGGGTTTCGGCGGACACCGTTTATGAATACCTCAGATATCTGGAATCCGCGAACATCATAATACGCGCAAAGACCTTCGACATAAAGGGAAAGAGAGTTCTCACGGCCAAATACAAATATTATGTAACCGACCTTGGAATCAAACACGCCCTGTTGGGATATCGTCCGGAGGATACACCCGGACACATCGAGAACATGATATTCACGGAGCTTCTGGGAAGAGGTTACGGTGTTTACATCGGATCCTCCGACGGAAAGGAGATAGACTTCGTCGCAGAGAAGGGGGATAAGAGAATCTACATACAGGCATGTCAGACGATTCAATCGGAAGAGACCATGGAACGCGAGTTCGGCAATCTTGAATCGATAAGGGATAATTTCCCGAAATATGTGGTGATGATGGATCCGGGAGTTTACGAGGGTACAACGGATACCGGAATAATATGCTGTTCTCTGACCGAATTCCTGAGCTCTGTCCTCTGAATCAAATGCGTTTGTTCCCTGACCTTGACGCTTGATTGATAGAATGTGATGTATTTTTGAAGACTGCCGAAAAAAAAGTGTCCTCGTTCAAATACAGTTTTGTGTATACAGTATTAACCGAACGGAGGACAGGGCTTACAAAAGCAAACAAAAATATATTATTTTCTGTCGGAACCGTCGGTTTCGTGAAAGAATATATTGACAAATTGGGTTTCGGACCGGTTTTTGCGATCATTGAATGTGTCGGCGGACACAAAGAGAAAACCGTATAAGCCCGAATTACGTCTTCGATAGGCTTGTTCAAACCGATGAGGGCACCGACTTCATCAAAATATACGATATATGGTAAAAATAAGGGGGCGAACCCCCTTTTGATTGGAAGAAAATGTTTGAAAGGAGGGCATTGCCCTCCTGTTTTGTTCATCCGCGGCTGACTACGTCGAAAATCGATCCGTCGGCGCGCCTGATCTCTGCCGTCATGGGCATCTGACCGGGCAGGCTGTGAGTGGCGCAGGAGTTGCAGGGGTCGTATGCCCTGAACGCCATCTCCACCATGTTCAGCAAACCGGGGGATACTTCGAAGTTCTTGATCAGACCTTTCGCAACCTTGGCAACATCGCAGTTGATGGGG
>JBAYZW010000114.1:0-3637 GCA_041672305.1 Bacilli bacterium | reverse complement strand
ACTTATTTTAATATACAGGCTTCTTCTTCTCGCGATGATTCTTTAACGATTAATTATCGTCTCATTGATCAAGAGGATAATACTATTGTCGCGGAAGTATCCTGGGAGGATTATTATCTCCGCCATAGTGAATATCAATCCTCTCATGATGATGATTATGTTAAGACTGTTACTAACTTCTCAACTGAGGTGAATTTAGAATATCCTCTTTTAAATAATTACATTCTTATCAACTGATATTTTCATTTTGATATATATTATTTCTATGATTGTTAAATAAAAAAGCATTATTGTATGAAGTTTATTTTCTAATGCTATAATTAAACATAGAAAAGGAGAATATTGATATGGAATTAAAAGGTTCTAAAACAGAACAAAACTTGCAGACAGCTTTTGCTGGCGAATCACAAGCGCGAAACAAATACACTTATTATGCGAGCAAAGCTAAGAAGGAAGGCTATGAGCAAATTGCCGCTCTTTTCCTTGAAACAGCTGATAATGAAAAAGAACATGCTAAATTATGGTTCAAATATCTTCATAATGGAGAAGTGCCAACGACCGTGGAAAATCTTCAAGATGCCGCTGATGGTGAACATTATGAATGGACCAGCATGTATAAAGAGATGGCCGAAGTCGCCCGTCAAGAAGGCTTTATGGAAATTGCCGCTAAATTTGAATTTGTGGCTGCTGTTGAATCAAAACATGAAGAAAGATATCTTAAACTCTTAGAGAACGTCAAGGAAGGAAAGGTTTTCATCGCTCCTGATGTCGTGGTGTGGAAATGTCGCAATTGTGGACATCTTCACATCGGCAAAGAAGCTCCAGAGATTTGCCCAACTTGTAATCATCCTCGCAGTTTCTTTGAACTTCGCGCGGTCAACTATTAATTATTGCCCCTTTTAAGACCTCATCCCCTGAGGTCTTTTCTATTGATTAAATAAGTTTATTTAATATAATAATAACGGAGCGAGGCTGAAAGTGATGCCTATTCCGGAGATGATTTATTTCATCTCCATTTTCTTTTATTCCTTTTTTTAAAAGAAATATGTTTTTTTTCTTTCGAAAAGATTTAAATAAAATGTTTTCTGCTTTTCCTCTGCTAAAAGACTTGCAATTTTCTTCTTTTTCTTTAATAATAATTAAGCGCTTATCATAAGGACCATTGGTGTAGCGGTTAACATGTCTCCCTGTCACGGAGAAGACCACGGGTTCGATTCCCGTATGGTCCGCCAGCGTTTTTATTTAAGGTCTGGTAGCTCAGGCAGTAGAGCAGGAGACTGAAAATCTCCGTGTCGGGAGTGCAAATCTCTCCTAGACCACCATTAAAATTAGCGGTATGAAAATGCCGTTTTTTTATTTATAGGTTAATTATCTATTTTCAAAAATGGCGATTAAACTATCTCTCATGAACTCTGGCGATTCTTTTAATCCTGTCGATATCCATTCCATCAAAACATTAAGAAGTCCACCAGCTAAATAAGAGACAGTTACTTTATTTGAGAAATTAAAGCGTTTGCTGGTCGATTTTATTCGACTTAAAATATAAGAAGCGTAGGACTCAAATTGTTTGAGGAGAATCATTTGTTTATGGGCTCTTTTTAAGATGAGAAGTTGGCGATAGTATTTTTTAAAAAAGATGAAGAGAAGGAGAAAGAAATCATCGCTATCAAGATTATTAATTTTCTGCATCTCGCTAAAAAATTCTTCAAATCTCTCGTCGCAATAATTGATAAAAATATCATCCTTGCGATCGTAATAACGATAAAAAGTCATTCGTGAGATGTGAGCTTTTTTACAGATATCAGTGATGGAGATATCCTCGTATTCTTTTCGCAATAAAAGACCATAAAGAGATAGAGATATTAAATCTTTTGTGTTGAGGCCATTTGGACCATGTTTCATATCTTTATTCTAGCAGTTTACATAAACTATACAAGTGTCACGTCATTCTGATGATGCCTTTTTCTTGTGTAACAAATCTATTAACGCTAGAATAGAGTCATGGAAAAAAAGCAAGTCAAGACCGATGCTAATAATCGCTTCTTTATTCTTCGTGATGCCTCGTTATTTATGTGGAATCTTGTTCATGAAGAAAAAAGAGATGATAAAATCATTCTTTCATTTGAAAGAGAAACAAATTCTTCTTATTATCCGAATGTAAAAGCATATGAAAAAGAATATCATCGCATGAGTTCTATTCCTCTCTGGTCATTATTTGTCGCCACCTTTGTAGCCCTCACTTTTTTTACTATCTATCTCGTCGCTTACTATGCTGATCCACATTTCAATCAATTATTTTGGTTTCTTTGTGGTTTACTACCTGGCATTATTACTTCAACTATTCTAGGATTATTAGCCATTTTTCGCTCTCGTCAATCCATGAAATATTTCAATGAAAGAGAAGAGAGATATAATCAATATCTGCAAAAAATGAAGGAATTACAAGATGGCAAAAATTGAATCAAAAACCTGGAAAATTGTTCAAAACGATCTTGAATCAGAAATTGCTAAGCATGAGCATTTTGGTTGGGAATTCGTTTCTAATTCTGTGAATGAAGGCGGGCTTTTTATCACTTTGACGATGAAAAGAAATCGCCATGATTCTCATTATCGCCGTTATAAGCGATTGGAATTTCAAGCGCGTATTATCGGGCGTAATTTTCCTGTCTCGTTTGTTGTTTGGACTATCGTTGGCTTAGCCTTTCTCATCCCGTGGTTTTTCTTGATGAATAATCCCTATCTTGCCTTTTTACTTTTTAATGCCTTGTTTTGTTTTACGGTGGCTTTATTCATCTTGCTTATCTATTTATTCACACGGCATAAGAAAAAGTCCCTCTTACAGGAATTATATGATGAAGGTGATGAATTGAGAGGAAAATTGAAGGTTAATCCCACTCCTGAAAATACGCTTCAACCTGGCAAAGAAACTTATCATTTACGTAAATATATCTATTCTTTAGGACGCCAAAAAAAGTTATCAGACGATTCCTCCTCTACTTAAAGCATAAGAAAATGGTTTGAAAATATTGATGAGGAATAATTTTATTCCTCATTTTTATGATTTTTTCTTTTCATATTCATTGACATTAAAAGTAAATATTGGTAGTAATAATAAATGCACATCAATGAAGTATCTTCATTAAGGAGGTGTTATATGTTAAAACTCGTTCATATTAATAAGGATTATCCTTTGAAGGATCAACCGACTGTTCATGCTTTAAAAGATGTTAGTATTAATTTTCGACGTAATGAATTTGTGGCGATTCTTGGACCTAGTGGATGCGGAAAGACCACTCTCTTAAATATTACGGGTGGATTAGATCGTTACACAAGTGGTGACCTCATCATTGAAGGGCGCTCCACAAAAAAATATTCAGATCATGACTGGGATACTTATCGAAATCATTCGATTGGCTTTGTCTTTCAAACTTACAATCTTGTTAGTCATCTTACTGTTTTGGGTAATGTTGAATTAGCCCTCACAATCGGTGGCATTAAACGCAACGAGCGCAAGCAAAGAGCAATGAAGGTCATCGATCAAGTCGGTTTGCAAGGTTTATATAAGAAGATGCCTAACCAATTAAGTGGTGGGCAAATGCAGAGGGTGGCTATCGCTCGTGCGCTCGTCAATAATCCA
>JBAYZW010000113.1:0-3665 GCA_041672305.1 Bacilli bacterium | reverse complement strand
TCTGAGCGTTTCATAAACAAGAGCTCTTTGCGTAACTAAATTAATAATATTAGTAGACCAATTTTGCACAGTAGTATATCGACACTTGCCACCTTTTAAAACAATAATTTCAACAACAGCAGCGTGAAGTGATTCACGTGAATATGTTGGAGCGGTGCACCCTTCAACATAGGTAATTTCAGCTCCTTCATCAACAATGATAAGGGTTCGTTCAAATTGACCGGTCTTTTCATTATTGATACGAAAATAAGATTGTAAAGGTTTATCGAGATGAACACCTTTTGGCACATAGATAAAAGAGCCACCAGACCAAACAGCACTATTTAAAGCCGCAAACTTATTGTCGGCAATAGGAACTACAGTGCCAAAATATTTTTTAAATATTTCAGGAAATAATCTTAACCCCATATCTGTCGAAAGGAAAACGACACCCTTGTCACTTATTTCCTTCAACATATTATGATAGACAACTTCTGATTCATATTGAGTGGAAACACCAGCTAAAAACTTTTGTTCAGCTTCTGGAATGCCGAGTTTAGTAAATGTGTTCTTAATTGTTTCAGGAACATCATTCCAATTTTGAGCATCTTGCTTTGAAATACGCGTAAAATACGTATAAGAAGAAAAATCTAAAAACTTTAAATCAACGCCAAATTTTGGAAGAGGCATAGCTTGAAAAGCTTTAAAAGCTTTTAAGCGAAATTCTAGCATCCATTCAGGTTCATCTTTTAGTGATGAAATTTCGCGAACAGTCTCTTCTGTCAAACCGACTTTCGTCTTTAAAATAGAAACATCTTTGTCTTTAAAATCATATGTAAAATCTTCTTGGAATTTAATATCTTTAGTTGCCATTTTATTTCTTTTCCTTAAGAATTTGTTCCGCTGCTGACCAACCAATCGTTGCGCATCTAACGCGGGCGGCTTGTTTAGAAGTATTAATAAAAACAAGTGCCTCTTCAAGAACGGTTTCATCAAATGGCTCTTCGTGAATCATATGATGATATTGTGTAATTATATATTTAGCTTTCTCAATTGTTTTTCCTTTGAGAAGATCGCACATAATATCAGTGGAAGCTGTGGAGATTGTACAGGCAATACCATCAAAACAAGCATCAGTAACAACATTATTTTCAACGAGAAGAAAAATATCCAAATCGTCAATACAATTGTCAGAATGCATATGAACCTTCTCAAATTTATCATTCGCTGGTTGGTGTTTATTAAGGGGATTAGAATAGTGATCCATGATGATTTGTCGCATCATATCATTAGTGAGAAAAATAGGCATCTAATATGTCACCTCCATTAATCAAAGCATCGATAAATATATCGATATCTTCTTTGGTTGTATATAAATAAGTCGACATACGAACAGTGGCTTTGCACTGTAGATAATCATCGAGTATTTTAGCGCAATGCTGACCAGAGCGAACCGCAATGCCTTTAGAATTAAGAAGAGTGGCTTCGTCCTGAGCAAAAATCCCTTTTCGATTAAAAGTTAGAATTCCATTTTGAGCATTTTTATTATAAATAATAATATCATTATGTTTTTCAAGTTTTGTAATGGCGTATTGTATAAGCATCTTATCGTGCTCATGAATATTTTCAACTCCAATTGATTCGATAAATTCAACCGCCTTTTTAAAGCCAATAATTCCTGAGAGATTTAACGTTCCAGCCTCAAATTTGGCGGGTGGTTCTAAAAAATCAACTGTTCCATCTTTGAAAAAATTGACATTGTTACCACCTCCAGAAATAAGCGGATCCATCTTATCTAATAAATCTTTTTTGCCAATAAGACAGCCAATTCCTGTTGGACCGCACATTTTATGGGCTGAAAAAGAGAGAAAATCAAGGTCCCATTCCTTAAAATTAGTTTTCACATGTGGCACTGATTGAGCACCATCAACGGACATAATTGCCCCATAACTATGAGCGATATCCGTCAATGCTTGAATATCGTTAATATTGCCTAAGACATTTCCAACATGAGCCAAGGAGACAATTTTAGTTTTTTGAGAAATTGTTTTCTTTAAATTTTCAGTGGTAATAAGCCCATCCTCAGTCAGAGGAATATATTTGATAACCGCCCCAGTTAATTCGCAAACCTTAAACCAAGGTAAAACATTGGAAGCGTGTTCTTCTTCACTAAGCAGAATTTCATCACCCTTCTCGAGATATTTAAAAGCGTACCCCAAGGCAATTTGATTCAAAGACATAGTTGTTCCTGATGTGAACACCACTTCATCGGCATCGCAACTGACAAAATGAGCAATTGTCTGACGTGCCTCTGCCACCAAACAATCCATATGATAAAGAAGATCATAATCGCCACGATGGGAATTAGCATTTAAATCTGTGTAGTAAGAATTCATCGCATCAATGACACATTGGGGCTTAAAAGTTGTTGAACAATTATCTAAATAAACAAGAGGTTTGTTCTGCATCATTTTGTTTTTGAGCATCGGAAATTGTTGACGAATTTCTAAAACATCATAACTCATAATTACATTCTCCTTTCAATTAAATCAATAATCTGATCTTGCATATCTTTTTCTTTAAAACCTTTAATAATCGGCTTGAGATATCCAAAGGTAATTAGCTTCTTTGCTTCAAACTCATTCAACCCACGAGAGGTTAAATAAAATAGATGTTCATCCGGTATTTTTCCAACGACCGCTCCATGACTGGCTTCAATATCTTTTTCATCAATTTTAAGCAAGGGACGAGCAATAGCATCACAATCCTGATCAAAAACCATAATCTTTGCATTTTGACGAGTCTTGCTTCCGTGTGATCCTTTATTGATAGAAGAGCATCCTGAAAAAATGAGTTTTGAAGAATCCTTACAAACGCCATAATTGTTACTAATGGCAGACGTATTTTTTCCAAAATGATAAATACTAACATCGAATTCTTTCTGATCGTTGTTAGCGGCTAAACTAGCGAGATGCCAATAAGCCAATGCGTTATCACCTCTTAGGTTAATTACAATATTAATTTTTTCTTTATCTAAGGAAAAATCAGCAAAATAAGCGGATAATTGCGCGTTATTTTGAAGATTTGCTGTGATTCTTGAATTATCAATATTGTTGCTTGCTAAAAATGAAAGATGAAGAATACCATCTTTTTCAATTACTATTTCCATTTCACATCCAGAATGAAAATTAGTGACAAGAACATATTTATGTGTCCCTTTTTTAACTATTATTTTAGGCCTATCGACATTTTGGCAATCCAAAATAATCGATGGGCAATTGGTTAAATTTAATTCCTGATGTAAAAAAGAAGCATTCATTTACCTAACCATATCCTTAATACCACAAGAGCCAATTGACACTTTATTCATATTGGCGTCATCTTTTTCGACATCAATTCCTAACTCAGTTTTAATGAATTCGTAACCGGTCTGATCAATTCTTCTAATTAATGATTCATCACCATCTAAAACAATTTTTCCATTAATTAAAATGACCGCTCTTGTAGGTTTAATTAGTTCAAACAAACGTGCGTAGTGAGAAATGACCAAAAAACCCATTCCCTTGGCTTGTTCTTTTTTAATAACATCAGCAACTGTTTGCATTGCATCGACATCTAATCCAGAATCAATTTCATCTAAAAGAGCAATTTTGGGTTCCAATAAAAGTAATTGAAGAATTTCGTTG
>JBAYZW010000112.1:0-3672 GCA_041672305.1 Bacilli bacterium | reverse complement strand
AAGGAAATGCTAGAAAAAATCCAACACGAAAACTGGTTTGACTTTGATGTCATCGTGGCTACCCCAAATATGATGGGCGAAATCGGTAAGTTAGGTCGTGTTTTAGGGCCAAAAGGTTTAATGCCGAATCCTAAGACTGGCACTGTCTCACCTGATATTGTTAAAGCCATTAAAGAAATTAAAGCTGGTAAAATTGAATATCGTGTCGATAAGGAAGGCAATATGCATGTCACTATCGCACGCGTTTCATTTGAAACTTCTAAAATCGTTGAAAACCTCAATGCATTTTGCGAAGCCGTTATGAAAGCGAAACCAGCCCCGGTCAAAAATGTTTACGTGAAAAACGCGGTCCTTCATACGACCATGGGACCAGCCGTTCATTTTACATTCGAAGGTCGTAAATAATTAAAAAAAGTTTTCAATATACCAAAGACAGTAACGGGCGTGGAGCCTTAATCATGTTACCGAGGCGTAAGAAATATATTTCTGCCCGTATATTGGAGCCTCAAACAATCAACAAATGAAGGAGGTAAAAGAATATGAATCAACAAGTTTTAGAAGCAAAACAAAATGTTGTTAAAGAAATTGCTGAGAAAATGAAAAATAGTGGTAGTGTGACTATCGCTGAATTTCGTGGCTTAACTGTTTCTCAAATTCAACAACTTCGTCGTGATCTTCACGAAGTCAACGCCGAATTATCAGTATATAAGAATTCTCTTGTTACTCGGGCTGTTGATCAACTTAAATACAAAGGTCTTGACGATTTATTGGTTGGACCTAATGCTTTAATCTTTTCAAAAGATTTAAGTGATGGACCAAAAGTTGTGAAAAAATACTCTCGTCGATTCGGAGATGTTCTTACCATTAAAGGTGGTATTGCAGAAGGCAAAACTCTTGATAAAGCAAGCGTTATTGAAATTGCTGCTTTGCCAGACAAAGATGGTATGATCTCCATGTTCTTATCGTGCTTACAAGCACCTATCCGCCAATTCGCTTGCGTGGTGCAAGCAGTCGCGGATGCCAAGTAATGCCAATTTAGGAGGAAATCATTATGGCAAAATTAACAAACGAAGAAATCATTGCCTCATTGAAGGAAATGAGTGTTCTCGAACTCAATGAATTAGTCAAAGCGGTCGAAGAAGAATTTGGTGTGACCGCCGCCGCTCCGGTCGCTGCTGCTGCTCCAGCCGAAGAAGAGGAAGGCCCAGCTGCTGGTCCAACCGAAGTCTCTTTAATTTTAAAGAGTATCGGCACTTCCAAAGTCCAAGTCATCAAAGCTGTTCAAGCGATTACTGGTTTAGGCTTAATGGATGCCAAGAAATTAACGGATGGCGCTCCTGTTGCTATCAAAGAGCACATTTCCCCAGTCGAAGCTGAAGAACACAAGAAAGCTTTAGTGGCCGCTGGTGCTGAAATTGAAATTAAATAATTAAATTCCAAGTTGTTTTATAGGTAGATATGTCTCATTATTTTCAAAACGATCCTCTATTAGCGTCAAAAGAACGATTGATTAAATTGGAAATTGATGGACATGTTATTAACTTTAAAACAGATAATGGTGTGTTTTCCAAAAGTAAGGTTGATGAGGGTAGTTTGGCCTTTTTGAAGGTCCTAGTACCCCTTCATCTTACGGGGAAAATTCTTGATTTAGGATGTGGTTATGGCCCTATTGGCTTAACTATCGCAATGACCTCATCCCAGGCGAGAGTTGATCTCGCTGATATCAATACGCGTGCTCTCGCATTATGCGAAAAAAACGCTCAAACACTTGGATTAAGCCAAAGAGTCACTTGCCTTCAAAGTGATATCTATGAAAATATTGAAGGACCATATGATTCAATTGTTGTGAATCCTCCCATACGAGCTGGTAAACGTATTACCTATGCGATGTATGAAGGAGCCTTGCAACGCTTAATTGATGGCGGTTCACTATTCGTGGTCATTCGTAAGAACCAAGGCGCTCCGACGGCAAGCCGATATATCGAAAGCTTGTTTGGGAACATCTCCCTATTAAAAAGAGATAAAGGTTATTACATCTACCACGCTGTCAAAGTGAACAAATAAATATTTAGATTTAAGGAGCCATTAGAATGTCAATTAGAAACATTGCTAAATTAAACAAGTTAAACAATGATCGTTATGATTATTCCCGATTCTCCGGCAAATTATCTTTACCAAACCTCGTAGAAATTCAAACTAAATCTTACGAAGAGTTTAAAGAGAAAGGCCTTGATGAAGTCTTTAAAGAAAGTTTTCCGATTAGTAACTATACGGACACTCTTTCCATTGATTATGTTTCAGTTCGTCTCGGCGAACCTAAGCATCCTCTCTATGAATGCAAAGCGCAAGATTTGACTTATTGTGTCCCTATTTATGTCACTTTACGATTAAATCACAAAGCGACTGGTGAGATTCAGGAAGCGGAAGTTTATATGAGCGATTTCCCTTTGATGACAAAGAGTGGAACATTCATTGTCAACGGAGCGGAAAGAGTCATTGTCAGTCAGTTAGTTCGTTCTCCAGGTGCCTATCTTTCCAAAGATATGAAAGCTGGAAAATATCTCTACGAAGCTGATCTTATTCCTGGAAGAGGAACATGGTTACAATTCGAAAGTGACAATAAGGACATTTTGTCTGTTCGTATTGACCGTCAAAGAAAAATGCACGCGACGATTTTACTCCGTGCGTTAGGCATTGAGTCTGATGAGGATTTCATCAGCTTATTCGGTCATAATGAAGCCTTGGAATTAACCATTAGTAAAGATGAAGATTTAAAGATTAAGTCTGCTAAAGCTGCTCTTGTTGAGATCTTTAGAAAGATGAAACCAGGTGAACCAATTACTGAAGAAGGAACGGTTAATTTCCTCGTTCAAAAATTCTTTGATCCAAAGAGATACGACTTAGGCCGGGCTGGTCGATATAAATATATTAAAAAGTTAGGTATTTACAACCGTTTAGCCAACCGCATTTTAGCGGAAAATCTCGTTTCCGCAGATGGTGAGGTTCGCTTTAAAAAAGGCTATACTCTCACTTCTGAGGATGTTGATGCTTTACGCGATGAAGATTTCTTTGAAAAAGGTGCTCATCTCCATGTTTTGAAAGTCAACGAACGCCTTGATAATCACGGTAATGTCAATATCGTTAAAGTTTACAAAAATGAAAAGGAAAAGAAGATTTGTCCCATTATTGGTACCGATCTTAATTCCACTGCCTCCCATGTCACAATTAGTGATATCGTCGCGGTCTTTTCCTACTTCCTTAATGTGATGGATGGATTCGGTTCCACTGATGATATCGATCACTTAGGTAACCGTCGCATTCGCTGCGTCGGCGAATTAATTCAAAATCAATTCCGTATCGGTCTTGGCAAAATGGTGAAAACCGTTCAACAAAAGATGTCGATTAGTGATTTAGGAAATGTCAAACCAAAGGCTTTGATCAATCCTCGTCCCTTAACGGCTTCCATTCGCGAATTCTTTGCTAGCAGCCAACTCTCGCAATTCATGGATCAAACCAACCCTCTCGCCGAATTGACGAATAAACGTCGTTTATCCGCTTTAGGCCCTGGTGGTTTAACCCGTGACCGCGCTTCTACTGAAGTGCGTGACGTTCACGTTTCTCACTATGGACGTATCTGCCCAATTGAAACTCCTGAAGGTCAAAACATCGGTT
>JBAYZW010000111.1:0-3683 GCA_041672305.1 Bacilli bacterium | reverse complement strand
GGTGCTTCAACTGGCGAAAGAGAAGCATTAGAACTCCGTGATGGAGATAAGAAACGCTTTGGTGGAAAAGGCGTTCTAAAAGCGGTTAGCAATGTTAATGAAATCATCGCTCCAGCCGTGATGGGTCTACCCGTTGACCAACAAGTCTTAATCGATGAAACCATGATTAAATTAGATGGTACTGAATCAAAATCAAAATTAGGTGCCAACGCTATTTTAGGCGTCTCACTAGCTTGCGCTCGTGCCGCGGCTGATTATTATGGTCTTCCTCTTTATAAATATCTCGGTGGACCAAATGCGAAATTATTACCTGTCCCTATGATGAATGTTATCAATGGCGGTAGCCATGCTGACAGTTCCGTTGACTTTCAAGAATATATGATTATGCCAGTCGGCGCAAAATCCATTCATGAAGCTATTCGTATGGGAGCGGAAACTTTCCAACAATTAAAGAAAGTTCTTAAAGAAAAAGGCCAAGTAACCGCAGTCGGTGATGAAGGTGGCTTTGCTCCAAACCTCGCTAACAACGAAGAACCATTAGAAGTTCTCGTCGAAGCCATTAAGCGCGCTGGTTATGTCCCTGGCAAAGATATTTGCTTAGCGATGGATGTCGCAGCGAGTGAATTCTATAACACTGAGACCGGCATGTATGAATTAAAGAAATCCAAAGGTGGCGAATTGACCACTGATCAAATGATTGATTTATTAGCTTCATTTGTTGAGAAATATCCTCTCATCTCCATCGAAGATGGTTTAGGTGAAAGAGACTGGGCTGGCTGGATTAAATTAACAGAACGCTTAGGCAAAAAGATTCAAATCGTTGGTGATGATGTCTTTGTCACTAATCCCAAAATCGTTCATAAAGGCATTAAAGATGGCGTCGCTAATAGCGTCCTCATTAAGCTCAATCAAATCGGCACTTTAACCGAGACCCTTGATTGCTGCCAAGAAGCTGAGAGAGCGGGATACACTTGTGTCGTCTCTCACCGTTCTGGTGAAACTGAAGATACCACGATTGCTGATTTAGTCGTCGCTTTAAACGCTGGACAAATCAAAACTGGTTCTATGAGCCGTACTGATCGTATCGCTAAATACAATCAATTGATGAGAATCGAAGAAGAATTAGGCGAATGCGCCCAATTCAAAGGCCAAGAAGTTTTCTACAATTTAAAATAGTTTTGTTCTTAAACTAAATTAAAACCCGTCATTAAAGGCGGGTTTTTTGTAACCCACAATTAGTTAAGACCAAATTTATTGATCAACAAAATGCGAATGAATTTTAAAATGAGCAATTGATTTGATAAACTGAGCTTCCAACTTATGATAATACCGGAAGATGGATTTTTCAGAAAAGATATCAATGTTTCAACATGACTCTCATTAATAGCGTGTGCAAAATCCTGACAAAAAGATAGGCGCTTTTCTTTTGATAAATTAGTGGCAAAATGATTAATCTCTGTGCAAGCATCGTGACTGCGTCGTGAAAAGTATTTCGTTGTCACAAGTTCATCATTTTCGACAATCCAATTATGGACATCATGGCACAGTAAGCCTGTTTTCTTGGTCTTCACAATAATTTTTTGTTTGATGGGTTGATAGAGAAGACGACCAACAAGGCAATGTGTAGGAGCCATGAGAAAAGTTTTTTTCTCAATTTGTTTAAATCTTTGATCGTCAAAAGTATGAGGGAAAAAACCATTGCCATCAATCGAATAGATTTTTTTGATTCTCGATTTATATTTGTCATCACAATATGTGGCTCCATAGACCGCTAAATTGCCACCTTTTGAATGACCGCCAATAATAAATTTTTGATGAGGATATTTATTCATCATCTGATTGATATAATGCTGAGCTTCAATTTCGCTAGGGATTGTTTTTTCGGTGATGAGATTAAGATTTTCCATCCATCCATGGAGAGTGTCATCCGTTCCTCGGAAGCATAAATAGATGGTTTTAGGCGAAAGATGATAGCAAATAGCGGCAAATTGCTGAGATATTTCAGGATTTTGCTTTTGTACAAAATCACTAACTATAATATGTCCATAGCGTTTGGTTCCGTAGATTCTTTTCGCTAATCGCAAAGGATTTTTACCTAATAATAGACCGCATGTCTCTTTTCTTAAATCCAGATCATCAATGGATGAGAAAAGCAATTTTTCAAGAGTTGTCGAAGATGGATTATTCAATTTCGCAAAACCTTTTTTATAATTGCAATAAATGACATTGGAAAGAATGAGATTATCAATCTCATCAAAAGAGTGCTCTTTATAAGTCATGTGACCATACTTTTTAGCGTAATCTAAAATGCTCATAATCTCATCCTAATTACATTATATAAAATGTTAATAATTAAATTAAGAGTTTAGCAGTGCTTCGTCATCAACTCGATAATTTCAGTATCGGTTTCTTTCATGCCTTTACTCGCTAATTGACAAATGTTTTCGATAGTCTTTTCCACGTCGTCTGATACGATGCCTTCACCAGCGCAAAATTCACTATTATTTAGAGCCATTTCTAACCCCAATAAACCAGCATCAACCGAGGAAGCGATTTTAGCAGCGCAACTCGGTTTGGCCCCATCGCATATCAAGCCAGAATTAATGACTAGACCATTGACAATCGTGTGTTCATAAGCCTTCATTTCATTCTTATAGAAATAGCAAATTCCAGCCCCAGCCCCAACGCCTGCACAAGTAGCACCACAGAAAGCAGATAACCTACCAATACCGGTCTTAAGATGAATGTTAACCAGATTTGCAATGGTAAGAGCGCGTATTAAATTATCATGAGAAACATGTAATTCACGAGCATAGATAATCACCGGTAAAGAAACGGTCAAACCCTGATTGCCACTTCCTGAATTAATAATAACGGGAAGATTGCAACCTGACATACGGGCATCAGCCGCGGCTGAGGCATAAACCTTGGCTAAATTAGCCGGACTATGTCCATAAGTTTTAAGCATGATTTGCCCGATATTAGCACCATAGGAATGAGAGAGACCTTCTTCCGCGATTGCGACATTATAGTCAATTTGACGATCAATGATTTTTTCTACATCATGAATATCAACATGATTGGCAAAGTTAACAATCTCTTTGACACTTAGATGAGGAGGATTGGCTTTATCATTTTTTTGATATGGTTTCTTTAAAATGACAAGATCATCCTTTTGTATGAGGGTCACATTGTCGTGTTCACCGATGATTTGTACACAAGTACAATGTTGTTCACCTTTTAATGTCACTTTAATATCAAGAGGATTATCACTACAACTCTCTTTAATAATAATTGGAAGTGTCTTGAGGATCGATTTAATATCCTGAAGTTGCTTTTTTGTTACTTTCGAAATGACTTCTAAAACTAAATTAGAATTCCCCGCGATTATTCCCGTCACAACCGCGGCACTAATTCCTTTTAAACCATGGGTATTGGGGACAATAACGCTTTTGACATTTTTCATAATATTTTTTGAAACGATGACTTCCACCGCTACAGGATTTTCTCCCAAATATTTTTTGGCTAAGGCGCTGGCATATGCTAGAGCAATAGGTTCGGTGCATCCCATAGCGGGAATTAACTCATCTTTTAATAATTGCAAAAAAGATTGATAAGTTTTTTTATTCATAAATTCTTCCTCATTAATATAACACTTTTGATTTTTTTATTGAATAAAGCAT
>JBAYZW010000110.1:0-3703 GCA_041672305.1 Bacilli bacterium | reverse complement strand
CCATTATCACTGAGTTAAGAATGGTAAAATCTTCGGATGAGATTGGGGAGTTATTGAGCGCTATTAACGCGACAAATAATGGTATCAGTCAATTGATTTCAGTTATTAAACCAGGTTTATTAGAGAAAAAGATTGGCGATGCGTTTGAATTTTTTGGTCGTCAACATGACTATCGTCAATTATCTTTTCCGACTATCGTGGCTTCGGGAAAAAACGCTACTTGTCTTCATTATCCAACGCAAAATGATGTCACAAAGGAAGGCGATTTAATTTTATTTGATTTAGGTTATAAAAATAATGGTTACTGCGCTGATATATCGCGTACTTTTCCTGTCAATGGTGTTTTTTCCGGTCTCCAAAGAGAAGTCTATCAAGCTGTTTTAAATTGTAATAAAGCCGTCATTGAACATATTCGTGCTGGGATGACCATTAAAGATCTACAAGAGTTTACGAGAAATTATTTAAAGAAAGAATGCGTTCGCCTCAAACTGCTTACTGAAGATGAAGATGTTGTTAAATATTATTTTCATAACATTTCGCATCATTTAGGTCTCGATACTCATGATTGTTCTAATCGTGAATTGCCTTTACAGAATGGCAATGTTATTACTGTTGAACCTGGTCTTTACTTAGCTGATAAAGGTTTTGGCGTGCGAATTGAGGACGATGTCTTAATTTGCAACGGTCGTGGTGAATGCCTTTCTAAAGGTATTGTTAAAGAAATCAAAGATATCGAACGTTTATTTAAATCACGATAATAACGATGAAAAAATATATTCTTTCTTTAGATCAAGGGACGACTTCTAGTCGAGCGATTCTGTTTGATCATCAAGGTCAGGCATGTTTTATGGCACAAAGGGAGATCCAATGTTTATATTCGCATCCTGGTTGGGTTGAAGCCGACGCTCTTTCGATATGGGTTTCAATCATTGATGTTATTAATGAAGTTTTAATTAAAGCTAATATAACAATGAATGAAGTGGATTCAATTGGCCTATCTAATCAAAGGGAAACTACGATTATATGGAACAAAAAAACGGGAATGCCGATTTATCACGCTATTATTTGGCAATCGCGTCAGTCATCCAATATCTGTGATAAATATGAGAGTAAAAAAGAATTTATTCATCAAAAAACAGGTCTCCTAATTAATCCGTATTTTTCGGCGAGCAAGATTCGCTTTATCCTCGATCATGTTCCTGGAAGCCAAGAGCAAGCGGAAAAAGGGGAATTATTATTCGGAACAATTGATACATGGCTGATTTATAAGATGACCAAAGGACAAGTTCACGCTACTGATGTCTCTAATGCTTCACGAACATTATTATTTAATATCAATACAATGATGTGGGATGAAGAATTATGTGGTTTATTCAATATTCCTTTAAAGATGTTACCTAGTGTTAAACCATCTTCTTACAATTATGGGGTTGCGAGATTTTTTCAACATGATATCGCCATTCGTGGTGTGGCGGGAGATCAACAAGCCGCTCTCTTTGGTCAAACATGTTTTGAAAGAGGCGAAAGCAAAAATACTTATGGAACTGGATGTTTTATGCTTCTTAACACGGGAGAAAATCCTATTTTTTCTCATGCTGGTTTATTAACCACCGTCGCTTGGCAAATCGGTGATCAAGTTACTTATGCTTTAGAAGGCTCGGTTTTTGTCGGTGGTGCCGTCGTACAATGGCTGCGCGATGAGGCTAAACTCATCGATAAAGCTAGTGATAGCGAACATCTAGCCATGTACTGCGAAGATACGGAAGGGTTATATTTTGTTCCCGCTTTTGTGGGATTAGGAACTCCTTATTGGGATGATGATGCGCGCGGAGCAATAGTCGGTATTACTCGCGGGACGAATAAGAATCAAATTGTTCGGGCTGCTCTTGAAGGCATTGCCTACCAATGCAAAGATGTTTTTCAAGTTATGAACAGCGAGACAAAAAGCCATGTAAAAAATCTAAGAGTAGATGGCGGGGCAACCGCTAATCGATATCTTATGCAATTTCAAAGTGACATCTTACAAATTGATATTATGCTGCCGGTTTGTTTAGAGACAAGCGCTTTAGGAGCCGCCTATTTAGCCGGCCTCGATAGTGGTTTCTATCAAAACTTGTCGGAGATTAAACGCATTCATTCTTATCAAGCTGTTTTTCATCCGCAAATGACGAAATCTGATATTGCTCGTCGCTATCATGGCTGGAAGCAGGCTATCAAAGCCGTCCGAACATTTAAAAATTAAATTGCTTTTATATTGATACACCTTTATTTTTTTCATACAATAACACCAAAGGAGAATGTCTATTATTGACAATTAATTAACATTTTTTATGGAAGAAAAAGAAAACGTGAATGTCGAAGAACCAAAGCAAACTCCCGTGAATAGTGGAATGCATCCTGATGATAAGAACGCTCTCATCGCCTTTATTCTCGCCCTTGCTGGATTCTTTATCTCTTATGGTTGGATTATTGGTGGTGCAGCTAGTATTGTTTTAGGTATTGTCTCATTAAACTTTAATACTAAATCTAATGGAGGCAATAAAAAACCATTTACTATTTTCACAAAAATTGCTAAACCAGTGGCTATTGTTTCAATCGTTTTTGGCGCTATCGCAGTTGTTGTCTATACCATTGTTACTATCGCGGCAGCCGTTGGCGCTATCAGTGCTGCTAGTATTTAATTCATTTTTACAAAAATAAACGAGGGATTTTGGTTCCTCGTTTTTTTATTCAATAAAAATTATGTATGCAAGTTAGGCATGGGTGCATTATAATAATCTTGCAAATATTAAAAGGGGGTTTACTCATGAAAGTTAAAAAAATTTTAATTATTGCGACAAGTACATTATTGCTTTCCGCTTGTACTGGTAATGGACTTAGTGCTGGATCTTTGCCAAGTGGTGGTGAACAAGCGACAGCGACTAGTACCTTAAACGCCATCGGCAGAGCATATGACTCTCTTATTGATTTAGACTCATTTGAAGCTAATTTAAACCTTAAGAAGACTCATATTAATGTTCAACAAGCCGATATGTTCGTTGATGAACAAGAGAACGAAGTGGCTGGACATCATTTCCTCACATTTGATGCTTCCGGAAAAGCTAATTTTGCAGCTACTGGATTAACAAGTGAGAGCATTAATGAACTTAAAGCTGCGGCTAGTGTTCAGAATGTATCATTATCCGTTTCTGAAGGTGCCGTTATCGCGGACGAAACAGCTTATGACATTCAACTTAATCAATCCGGAATTGATTTAGCGGCTTATCTATCTGGAGGTTCTGGATATATCGATGCTTCTGATAGTGAATTCCGTTCGATGTTAGGCGCTATTCTTGGTATGAATTATGAAGATGATAGCCAAGTTGAAGCTATGATGTCTGCTATTCCTGAAAAGATGATGTTTTCTCAAATTGTTTCTGAAGAAATGCTTCCCGTTTTACCATCTATTTTAGGTGAAGCTTTTGAACTTGAACAATTACCAACAGCTGAAGATGTTAAGACATCACTCGGTGAAGTCATTAATGACGCTTCCTTAGCTGCTCTTCAAGACTACGTTACTCTTTTAGATTATGAAGATGGACGATTTGGCATTGCTGTTAACCTCGACGAAGAAGCCGTTGTTAGCCTTGCTGGTCTTGTCTATGGTTCCCTTCTTGATTCTTCCGCGACTCCTGAAGCCGTTGATGCATTTGAAGATGAGATT
>JBAYZW010000109.1:0-3739 GCA_041672305.1 Bacilli bacterium | reverse complement strand
CAATCGGCATATTAATGGTGCCGGTGTTCTCTTTGATGACACCCTTAACCAAAGCGATATAAGTGCGCGCCATGGTATGATCTTTTAATTGTTCAGCTAAGAAACGATGAGCCTCATCATTTTTTGCAACGCAAATCAAACCACTCGTATCTTTATCGATGCGATGAACAATGCCAGGACGAGCCACACCATTGATACCACTGAGATGAGGACAATGATATAAAATCGCATTAACTAGAGTATGTTCATTATGGCCACAGGAAGGATGAACCACCATCCCTTGTGGCTTGTTGATAATCAAGATATCATCATCTTCATAAACGATATCAAGAGGGATGTTTTCATCTTTTACTTCTAAAGGTTTGATAGCGGGAATGTCATAGCTAATCATCTCCCCCGTTTTGACCTTCGTGGAAGCTTTGACAACTTGATCATTTAAGAAGCAATGACCATCGGTAATTAAACTCGCAATATAAGTGCGAGAAAAGGAAGGCTCAACTAAAGTTAACGCCTTATCAAAACGAAGACCGTTTTCTTGACTTGTAACTTGGTAATATTTCATATTATAATTACTAATTAACTACTAATTTTATACTAGTTTATTCTCATCTAAATCGTCATTATCAGCGATTTTATCATCGCTTGATTTAACATCTAAACGGGCTTTTTCATCCGCTGATAAGACCTTGCCTTGAGGCTTCTCAACGACAGGTTTGTGTTTGCTCTCTTTGACATCTTCAACGATGAGCCAAATGATGAGTAAAATAGTTCCCACAACAATGCAAGAATCAGCGATATTGAAATTAAATTGCCAGATGCCATAAAAGTCAATCCAATCGATAACGCTATAATTAGCAAAACTATAAAACATTCGATCAATTAAATTGCCAATCGCTCCCACGGTAATCATGACTAAGCAGAGACGAACAAATTTAGAAATCTTGCGATATTTTGCCCCATAAATTCCCATTATCAATCCCGAGCCAATTAAAGCGACAATGATATACATGACACGATTTAAAGTCGGGTTAGTAAAGCCTAAGCCAAAAGCAGCGTTTGAATTTAAAACACAACTAATGCGTAAAAATCCGGGGATGAGAACAACGGAGTCTCCTGCTGGACCAATGAGATTAAAAACGAGGTTTTTCGTGACGATGTCAAGTGCTAATAGGAGGAGACCAACCCAAATGAAAGAATAAAAGAACCATTTCAAAGCGATGAAAAGAGCTTTTAAAACTTTATTAAGCCAGGAAACGTTATTGCTTTTGATTTCATTCATCATTATTTACCTACCACTTCTAAACAGCGAGAACATAGATATGTCCCATCTTCTTGCTTAATCGCCTCATCTTCATAATTCCAGCATCGCTCACAGAAATGTCCTTGGTGATGAGCGACTTTGATGAGACCACATGGATAGCTAACACCATCCTTTAGGTCATCAACAAACTTCAATTCGGAAACGATGAAGAGTTTAGCGACATCTAAAGGTTTCATATCTTTAAATAAAGATAAATACTTTTCATTTCCCTTACTAAGAGAGATTTGCACTAATGCTTCTTGGCTGGAACCGATGATTTGAGCGTTTCGAGCCTCTTCGAGGGCTTTTAAGACGTCATCGCGCAGGGATTGGAATAATTCATATTCCTTCAACAATTCGCTGCGGTTAGCGGCTTTTTTCGCTTGGGGATAATCGAGGAATTGAGCGTTCTTCTTTCTCTCTCCGGGCATATTCTTATTAAATTCATCCATTGTAAATGGCAAGACGGGATTAAGCATGCATAAAAGAGCTTCACCAACTTCGTAGATGACAGTCTGGATTTGCTTTCTTGTTAAGGCGTCTTTCTTATCACAATATAAAGAGTCTTTAGAGATATCGAGATAAAAGGCTGATAAATCACTGGACATGAAAGTCATAATAACGCTTAGAGCGTTACTAAAATCATAAGAATCAAAATATTTATTCACTTCTTCAATGACTTCATCTAATCTCGCTAAGATATATTGATCAACTTTGCGGAAACTAGTTGCCTTATTTAAGGGATTGAAATCAGCAAGATTCCAAGAGATAAACTTTAAAACATTACGGATTTTACGATATTGTTCAGCGACCTGTTTGATAATTGATTCACTGATGCGCACATCTTGATGATAATCGACAGTCGCCGTCCATAGCCTTAAGATATCAGCGCCAAATTGATTCGCGATTTTGCTCGGATCGATGCCATTGCCTTTCGATTTGCTCATCTTCTCCCAGTTGTCATCCATCACCCAACCATGAGTGACGACAGCTTCATAAGGAGCCTTATTATAAGTCGCCGTGCTGACGATGAGACTGGAATTAAACCAGCCGCGATATTGATCCGCGCCTTCAAAATAGAGATCGGCGGGATATTTTTGGTGACGATTGAGTAAGACACTGGCAAAACTACTACCCGAATCAAACCAGACATCCATGATGTCTTTTTCTTTAGAGAATTGATTATGCGGAGAGTGACTATTATGATATCCAACTGGTAATAAGTCTTTGACATCTTTTTCATACCAGATATTGGAACCAAATTGACGGAATAAATCCGCGACATGTTGAAAGACCTCTTTATCGATGACTGGGGTATTATCTTCATTGTAGAAAATTGGGATGGGGACACCCCACGCTCTCTGACGAGAGATACACCAGTCGGTGCGGTCTTTAATCATGTTGACCATGCGAGTTTCGCCCCAAGAAGGATACCATTTAACATCGTGAATCTCTTTTAAGAGTTGCTGGCGAATTGGTTCAATGGAACAGAACCATTGATCGGTGGCACGAAAAATTAAGGGTTTACCTGTCCGCCAATCATGCGGATAACTATGAGTAAAGGTCGTATGTTTTAAAAGCGCACCATTTTCTTTGATGATATCTAGAACAATATCATTACCTTTTTCATAGAAAACGCCATCTAAACCGGCGCCCGTTCCGGGCATAAAATAACCTTTTTCATCAACCGGGCAATAAGGCTTAATGCCATATTTTTGACAGACGATGTAGTCATCTGCGCCATGTCCTGGAGCAGTATGGACTAAACCAGTACCAGCATCGTTAGTGACATGCGTGCCACAGATAACTAAAGAATCGCGATCATAAAAAGGGTGAGAGCAGATAATTTTATCGAGGTCACTACCTTTAAATTCTTTTAATAATTGAATATCGCCTAATTCAAGTTCTTCCCTTAAACGAGGAGCAAATTCTTTTAAGAAAACCAATTTACCAATCTTCGTCTGATATTCGCCATAGATGAAATCGGGATGAGCCGAAATCGCTAAGTTAGCGGGAAGAGTCCAAGGCGTAGTCGTCCAAATAACGAGTCGAGCGTCATTATCGATGACACCTTTCCCATCTTTAACGGGAAAAGCGACATAAATAGAATGGCTGAGAACATCAGCGTATTCAATTTCCGCTTCCGCTAAAGCGGACTCACTGCTCGGAGACCAATAAACAGGTTTTAAACCTTTATAGATATAGCCTTTTAAAGCCATCTTAGCAAAGAGTTCAATCTGGGTAGCTTCATATTCCTTATTTAATGTGAGATAGGGATGATCAAAATCACCAACTAAGCCAAGACGGCGAATCTGTTCTTTTTGACGAGCCACTTGGGTCAGAGCGTACTCCTTACATTTCTGACGAAATTCGCTGATAGGAGTTGTTTTACGATTAATTCCTAATTTGGTGACTTTATTTTCAATGGGCAATCCATGG
>JBAYZW010000108.1:0-3764 GCA_041672305.1 Bacilli bacterium | reverse complement strand
ATGAGCCTTTATTTATTCCTCGTAATCACCAGGTTATGGACTTATTGGGTGAATTTAAGACTTCCAAGATTCATATTGCCATCATTAAAGATGAATATGGTGGAACAGAGGGCATTGTTACAATGGAAGATATCTTAGAAGAAATTGTCGGTGACATCTTTGATGAAACTGATGCAATTGAGGAAGAATTTGTCGATGAGGGACATGGTAAATACATTGTTGATGGAGCCATGAATATTGATGATTTCTTTGAACTGATTGATTTCAATGAAGAATACGAAACTGATTATTCAACTGTTTCAGGACTATGTCAGGATATTCTTGATCGTTTTGCTAAAGTTGGTGACACCTTTAATTTCTTTCATTATGTTTTTATTGTTTTAGAAGCTGATCAATATACCGTTAAGAAAATTATGGTTGTCGATAATGAATATGAAGAAAAAGAAAATCGAGTTGAAAATTGATGAAGCGTCTTAATCAGTATATCGATAATGAATTAGCGAATATTAAGGGTCAAAAGATTATTGTCACAGGAGCCAATAGTGGCATTGGCTTTTCCATCTGTGATGTTTTGCTTTTAAAACAAGCTCATCTTGTCATGGCTTGCCGAGATAGGAATCGTGGTATGGAAGCTCGTCTTGCTTTGCAAAAGCGCCATCCATTACAAAAAATTGAGATTATTTTTTATGATCAATCTTCCCTTCTTTCGATAAAGAATTTTGTTGATTTATTAACTAATCAGCACAGTGATTTTTCTGCTCTGATCTTAAATGCTGGAGTGTTTCGCCCAAGGGAGTCTCTCCTCTTTGAAAATAATGTTCCATTAACAATGGGCACTAATTTTTTAGGACCTCTTTATATTGTTGATTTATTACAGCCATTTCTTCAACAGGTTCAGAGTGAAAAACGCATTATTTTTCAAGGCTCACTCACTTATCATATCAATAAATATCATAGCAAAGAAAAATCGTTTTTAAATATTAAGGAAGGTCTAATTAAGCAATACAATATTTCTAAATTGGGCGTTACTCAGATCTTTAATTTCTATTCTTCCTCTTGCCATAATCCCTATGTTAAATATCTTTTAGCGGAACCTGGAGTCAGCAATACTCAGATAATAAGAAATTATAATAAGTGGTTTAAAAATATAGCGAGTAGTTTTCTATCAATTTTTACGCATTCTAATGTTAAGGCATCTCTTTCTGCCTGTTGGTTAACTACTCAAAGAGTTGCTAATGGGAGTTATTATCGTCCGCGCGGTTTAGCGGCAATTAGTGGTTATCCTTGTCACGCTCATTTTAAGATGAAATATATCGATTATCGAATGGTAATTGATGGTCTTGAGATTATTGAATCTCTGAAAGGCAATTAATATGATTGGAGCAATATTACACAATCCTTCTTCTACTGCTAATTCATCTTCTTTGGACGAATTTATTCTCTTAGCAAACGCTGCTGGTTTTATTATTAGTCACATCTTTTCTCAAAAGAGCGATAGAAATGATAATGTTACTTATTTTGGAAAGGGTAAACTGTTTGAAATAAGAGATTTTTATCAAAATAGTCTTCAAAACGTTCCTGATTTTCCAAAATTCGATTGTTTAATTGTCAACGACGATATTTCTGCTTTGCAAAAAAGAAGTCTCGAACAAGTGATTGGTATTCCCGTTTTTGATCGAACATTAATTATATTGAAAATTTTTGAATTAAACGCTAAGAGCAAAGAAGCGATTTTGCAAGTTGAAATTGCAAAATTGGAGTATACATCTAATCAGCTTGTTAATACCTTGGCTAATTATTCACAAGTAACTTCAGGAAGCGGAAAAAACAAAGGAGAAGGCGAAAAAGAAATCGAACTTAATAAACGACAGATTGAAAGAAAAATCTTCCTCAAAAAGAAGGAACTTGAGAGCATCAAACTATCACGCCGCACATCGCGTAGACAAAGAAATAAACTAAGTGCACCTAAAATAGCAGTAGTAGGTTATACAAATGCTGGAAAATCTTCTCTTATTAATGCTCTTATTAAATATCAGGGATCGCATCCTAATAAAAATGTTTATGTTAAGGATGATGTCTTTGCTACTCTCGAGACTGCTACTCGTTATATTAGTATTTTTGGATACCCCGCTTTTTTTATTACCGATACAGTTGGCTTTATTTCCCATCTTCCTATTTGCCTAGTTGATGCTTTTCGTTCGACTCTTGAAGAAATCGTGGAGGCGGATTTAATTGTGGAGGTCGTGGATTTTTCCAGTCCCGATTATCAAGAACACATTAAAACGACAAATGCTGTTTTGAAGCAAATTGGTTGTAAAGAGATTCCGCTTCTTTATTTATTGAACAAATTTGATAAAGTGACAAATCGTCCGACCTCTTTGCCAAATGAAAACGAAATATATACTTGCCTGACTGAAGATGATGATAGCATTATTGAAATTTTACAATTTATCTCATCTTTTATGGCTGCTGGTTGGGAAAAACAAGAAATCATTTTCCCTTATCAAAAGGATTTCTATCGTTTCATGGCTGATAATTATGTCGTTTCATATAAAGAAAAAGACGATGGCTATCATTGCCTCGTCTATCTTAATCCTCAAACAAAATATCGCTATCCCTATTTATTTAATTGACGAATAGCAATTTCTCTTTCATAAATTTGTTTTATTTCATCGGCGACTTGTTCAACAGTCTGTGTCTCAGAGTCGATATGAAAGTCAACAGCTGGAATATTTTCTTTTGCAAAAGCTGTACGATCGTGATGGAGTCTTTTTTTGGCTAAATCACTTTGATCACCGCGTGCAATCATTCTCTCATAGCGAGTATCTTCCGTTGAATCAAGAAAGAATGTGACGATGTTTAAATCGTTTAAAGCAATATAAGCTCTTAATCCAGCTGGATCAATAACAACACAGCGATTAGGGGCAATTTGATCTTTTGTTGAACCATAGAAATTATCATTATAAATGGTGTGTTCAACAAAGCGATCATCGCGAAGCATTTGCTCAAATTCATCTTTACTGACGAAAAAATAATCACGCCCATTGATTTCTCCCACTCGCATATTACGAGTGGTGGTAGTAATCATTTTGGTAATGCCATATTTTCTCGCCAAAGTTTTGGCGACTTCAGTTTTTCCACTGGCACTTGCGCCGGCTAAAACAATCATGGGAACATTATATAAAATTCGTTAATTGAAAGCATTAAAAAGCGATAAAAGACAATTTTTTTATTTTTTTTGTGATTATTTTTCAAAAAAAGGATAACAAAGTTAATAGGGAGGAAAAAATGATTTGTTCACCTCATGCCTATTTTAAAAAGATGTCAAAGATGATTGAAAGTATCGCTTCAATGTATTTTGCTTCAAAAAAGAAAATTGAACAGATGTCCGTTAATTCTTTTTCTAGTGGAAATATTGAAATTCTCAATCCTTTTAGTTTGATTGTTGAAAAAGTTGAAAAAGCCTTTTCGTGTCTTGATGAAATCGAAAAGATATTTATTAACAACGATTTCTTCTTTGAAAAATATCCATATTGGTGGGAATCTATCTATTCACGTTGCACATATTATCGCTATAAAAGAAAAGCAATGGGTCATTTTTTAGAAGCTTATGAAAAAAGTTAGAAATCTCTGTTTATATTTATTACCTCTTTTATCGCCTTTTCTTGTCAGTGCTTTGCCAACAAGTGATTATTATCTTACTTCTTCAATTTATGGTCCCTTCTCCCCTTATGCTGAAAATCAAGAGCTTCTTTTTATTGTCA
>JBAYZW010000107.1:0-3809 GCA_041672305.1 Bacilli bacterium | reverse complement strand
CGGGTACATACACGCAGACGGGGCCAGAAGGGCGATTCTAGAAATCAAAACTTCCGGTTCCAAAGAGTCCTGGGAGGATGAGGAAGGAGGTTACTCCAATCTGTCCGACCAGTACATGTATCAGGCTTCGCTGTATGCCGAACTTTCCGGAGTGGACGAGATCGTGTTCGTTGTCGGATTCCTTGAAGAAAAGGACTATGCCAGACCCAAACAGTGGGTTCCCAACGAAGAAAACACCCACTTCATTCTGAAAAAGAAACGGGATATGGCGGAGCCGATGAAATACTGCTCCGAATGGTATGACGAATATCTCAAACAGGGCTTTACGCCGGAGTGGACGGATGATGACGCCGAGGTTCTGAAGTACCTCAGGGCGTTCAAACCATGAGTCGTTGAAACCGTTCGTACACAACAGGAAGTGTATGCCCGGACAATCGGATTGAAGCATCCGATCGGAACGGGAAATCCGGTTTTTCGTTAAAATTATGAGAGAAGCAGTGAACACTATCAAAAAAATCATAAAAAAGGAGGAGAAAAATATGACATTCAATCCATTAATAGCATCAGAAAACATAACCGAAACGTTTAGAAAGTATATTCTTGCCACTTTCGGAACCAACAATCAGAATTATAACAAAGATTTGGAGAAAGCAGTCTTCTCGAATGACGCAATATCCAAAGGGCCGTACCTGCAGATAACTCACAACTATCCGAAGTCAAAAACCGTGAAGGAATTTGTGGATGAAGGTCTGTTGGAACAAGGGTTCAATGATTTGGATTACCCTAAGTTTAACAACAAGCTTTTCGATCACCAGGAATCTGCGATAAGAAAAACCGTCGTTGAAGACAGGAATATAGTCGTCTCAACGGGAACCGGTTCCGGAAAGACCTTCAGTTTTCTTATTCCGATTCTCAATCATATAATGAAAGTAAAGAAGCTGGAATCCAAAAACGGAAAATCATCCGGTGTGAAAGCTATGCTGCTTTACCCATTGAACGCTCTTGCAAACGATCAAATTAACACACTGAGGGAAATGATTGGTGTTTTTGAAAAAGGGGAATCCGACAATGACATCACTTTTGGTTCTTTCACAGGGGAAACCAAGGACACCGAAGCCCAGGCAAGAGAAAGCCTAAATGAGCCGGAGAAGATTCCTCGAAACGAAGTAATATCCCGTGAACGTTTCAGGAAAAGTCCGCCTGACATTCTGATTACCAACTATGCCATGTTGGAACACCTTCTGATAAAGCCCGAAAACAACTCCTTGTTCGGAGTTCAGGGGGATAACGGATGGAAATACATCGTACTCGATGAGGCTCACACATACAACGGAGCAAAAGGCTCTGAAGTGGCCATGTTGCTGAGAAGATTGACGACTGCGTTGGACAATGACTGCATAAGGTTCATTCTCACAAGTGCGACATTGGGTTCTGAAGAACAAAATAAAGAAGTTGCGGCCTTCGCTTCTGAACTATGCAGTTCTTCCTTTGAAGAAAGCGACGTAATACGATCCAACAGAATACCTTTCGAAAGGCCCGCCGAACTAACATTCCGGGATATGGACTTCTACAGGTCAGTTTCTGATATAGTCAATAATCCGGATGTCAAAGATGTTGAATCTTCGTTAAAAGGGATTCTTGACGAAGCGGATGACAACAAAACGCTCAATGTCAGAGAACGTTTGTATGACATAATAAGTCACGATCCGGTTATTTACAGAATCACCGACAGTCTGGATGAAAGACCAAAGACGGTTGAGGAGCTTTCGGAAGAACTTTCCCTGAGTTCCGACGATCTCATCTCCATAATTTCCGCGTCCACTTCCGCCATGAAAAATGGGATGAAACTTTTCGATTCGAAGTATCATCTATTTGTCAAGGGACTTGACGGAGCTTACGTGACATTGGCGCCGGACTACAGTCTGTTCATAAAACCGAAAAAAGAACATTTTGTAGGTTCCGACAGCTACAAAGTATTCCAGATTTCCACATGTTACAACTGTAAGGCGACTTATCTTTTGGGTGATGAGAAAAATGGAAAATTCACACAGGTCGCAAGGAATTCTGAAGATTACAGAGGATACAAATCTTACGTGTTGGCCGAGGGGGAATTCGAGGGCGAACCGACGAATTTTGATGAAGAAGAGTCGAGACTTCTCTGCAGCAAATGCGGAATGATTTCCTATGTTGAAGGTGACTGTTCCTGTGATTGCGGTGAAATTTATCTGAATAAAATCATAAAAATAAGTGACAAAGAGAAAGTGTCTGTATGTCCGGTATGCAAGAACTCCAACACAAAACGGGGTCTTCTCAGACAGCTGTATTTGGGACAGGATGCTTCCACCTCTGTTATTGCGTCTTCTCTTTATGAGGATCTGATCAAAGGAAAGGACGACAGATTCCTTTCGTTCTCGGACAGCAGGCAGTCTGCCGCCTTCTTTTCCGCTTATCTTTCGGACACCTATCGCGGAATACTCATGAAACGTGTGATTTTCGAAGCGATGAAGAACTATACGGACTTGTTCATGAAAGGCATTCCTTACGAAGAAGCTGTGACTTTGTTGGGTAACATTTCCAACACCAACGGTCTGCACTTTCCAAAGAACGATCTGGTCGAAGGATTGAGAAGGGAATGTTCCTGCAACAACTCGTACCGTTCAATGGAATATATGGGATTTTTACGTTTTGAAGCCGGAAGAATAACTAATGGCAACGACTTCGTTCCGTTCGAAAAGAATGCTTTCGGATTGGATACAGACACGTTCTACAATCTTGTAAATTCGGTGTTGAAACACATACGAGATAACAGGGCTGTGTGTAATACCGACGGATCTCTGAAGAAGTACGAATACCGTTACGGGTACACCACGGACACTAAGAATACAAATCGCATAAAACCCTTGCTGAACAAAAGAATGAACTCTTACCTTCTCAGTGTTTTTGATGGCAATGAGGATTTAGTTGAAAGATTCGTACTCTCGACTTTCAATCACTTTTTGGAATACGACAATTCAGAATCCTGCAGTTTCTTGAATCTGGACAGTCTGAACGTAATAATTCCCGAACATTATTACAGGTGCAGTTCCTGTAAAAAGAATTTCCCGTTCTCGGTCAAAGGCATCTGTCCCAGATGCGTCACATCGACACTTGAGAGATTCGAAACAGACGTAATGAGAATTATTCGCGAGGAAAAGAACGGCACCTTGGATATAAGCGGATTGGACCACTACACTAGACAGGTAATCAAATCTCCGTTGAAACATCTCAGAATCGCGGAACACACCGCGCAGTTGAACATAGACGCAGCAAGGGAGACACAGAACTCTTTCAAAGAAGGCAGACTGAACGCTTTGAGCTGTTCGACCACTTTCGAGATGGGTGTGGATATAGGGGATCTCAACACGGTTCTTATGAGGAATGTTCCTCCTTCTTCGGCCAACTATATTCAGAGGGCGGGAAGAGCCGGAAGAGGTCCGGACTCATCTGCTTTCGCGGTTACGTTCTGCAGGGAAATGTCTCACGATGTGTCATTCTTCAATAATCCCTTGGACATGATAAACGGACAGATTCCTGTACCGAAAATAAAAGCGGACAACCCCAACATTGCAATCAGGCACATGTTTGCTTCCGCTCTGCGTTATTTCTGGGTTGAGAATGGTTACAGTTCCTACCCTAAAAAAACACCTGAATTCATCGATTCTTACGGAGAATTCCAAAGATATATGGAATCGGAACCGGAAACCTTGAAAAAATACCTCTGTAAAGTATTGCCGAACCCTTTGGATTCACCTCTGGCTGAAGACGATACC
>JBAYZW010000106.1:0-3809 GCA_041672305.1 Bacilli bacterium | reverse complement strand
ATAAGACAAGCAGTGCTGCTACTTTTAAAACCAATATCGAAAAGAAAATAGACATGAAGGGTTTTATAATGTATGAATCTATTGCTTTTCTCTGTGGCAATTTCGATGATTTCCGCAATAACGCTAATAATTACTATATCTATATTTCTTCTAGCGATAATATCACCCACTTTATTCCTTATGACTTTGATCGAGGTTTAGGAGCGGGTTGTGAAGGACGTCAAAATTATATGACAACTTTCTCGGCTGAAAGCACAAAGATGCAATGCAGTGGAAATTGGCAAACTTGCAATCTTTTCTGGCGTACCATCTGTACTTCCACTAGCAGTAGTTCAGGACACGCGAATGTCGCTCGCGTTGAAGAATATCGCGCTTCGTATCAAAACAATATCGAAAAGCTTCTCAACGAAGGAAAAATCTCCAGCACTTCTTTCACTAATTATGTCAATAGTTTTCCCGATTCCTATCAAGGAGATGCGACTGGAGCGGGGTATAACAACATTTCTTTCAATGAATATCTCTCCCGTAAAATAGCGGCGATTAAAGAAAATAATCCTTCTTACAACATCACTGTTTCATAGTCGATATGTAAAATAATAAAAGAGCGGAATTTTCCGCTCTTTTTGTTATAAAGTAATTTATATTAGTTTGCTTTTTTCTTCTTTAATAAATAAAAACCGCCAAGAGCCAAAGTTCCCAACACACAAATAATACTTGTTAAAAGGATTGAATAGTTATCTGATAATGAATTAGTAAATGTGATACGTGATAATAGACCCACACCACTCATTAGCGATAATTGACTCATGATGGACGAAACCGAAATATTCGTATCAGCGCTGGTCGAAGATTGATTAGTATAAGTATAAATTGATGAAGCATTGATATATCCTTTAGCCTCAGCGCTAAGGGCATTATAATTTTGACAAATGGAAGTGGCGTCTAAAGTTGAAATACCACAGATACTAGCATCTTTAATATCTCCACTCGCACTGACAGCCAAACGAGTTGTATTCAAATCATAAACAAAATTAGCAGCGGCACCACGAACAGCGTCGCCAGTAGAGACATAGTCCGTTTTATAATAGACAGAATCCGTTTCTAGATCAATGTTCAAAGAAGCTGTTTCAAAATTGCCATTATTAAAAATAATGGTATCATCAAGAAGGTGACTAACAGTAAGTCGATAAAGACCACTAACACTATCAAAAGTAATATCACTAGAAAGATTCATGGCTGTACCTGGAAAAACGCCTAATCCTTTGGTAAGGTATGGATGAGACGAATGATAAGAATAGGCAAAGACATCTGACCAATTGTTGGCATTAGAAAAATAAATATCGCCACTTTTTTCTTTGACGAGATAAGAAGTGCAGTTCGACCACGAATCATTGGCGAAATAATTGATGCTATTAGGAGTAAAAGCGTTGGCGTCATAGTATGACCAACGGTTCCATTCTGCGGTGTGGGCCGCATCACCCCAACGAACAATTATTAAATGAGTCGAGGAAGTATCCCATGTAGCCGTTAAAACCTTACTTCCCGAAGCTGATTCGTTATTATTAAAACTAACACCTGGCCATGAAGAAGAAGAATCGCCACCCCAGTAATGAAGAGTGTAATAAGCCGAAGCTCCTCCCCAATAAGAAGAACTTATTTCCAAATAAGCCGTATCGTTAATAGAAGAAGAAGCTTCAGCAGGTTTTGAACTTTGAGAATCAACGAGTTGAGATCCAACGCCAATAAAAGAAGTAGCGCTTAAAAAGGTCACAATTACCGTAGCGATTAGTTTTCGTGAAGCCATTTTCCCTCCCCCTTTTTCTTCTTAAAAAATAAAAGATTAAAAACAAGATAACTCATTATTATGTAAAATGAAATATTTTTTGACGCTTTTTTATGATTTGGCAGTTAAATAGTCGACCAAACACCATCAGTGGCGTTCCAACCTGTAATAGTATAACAATTACCGTCAAAGGTCAGATCACTCGTTTGGTTCCACACATCAGTGGCGCTATTTTCCCAGCTTGCTATGGTTGCGGTATTCGCAAAGCGAACAAAGATAATATTAGTATAAGTTTGAGTATCAATCTCGCTAGAATAGTAGGTTCCATCATCGGTTAAAGTAAACCAGGCATTAACATCTCCATTCCAACAATAGGCCCCAAACCAAGCGCCATCAGCATTCCAAATATCTGGATTTAAAGATATTAAGACATTATTGCTCTCTTCGCCATCTGGAACATCATTGGAATGAGAGTCACACCCCATCGCTCCGAACAAAAGAAGAGGAATAGTTAAGAAAAAAATTTTTCTATTCATATTAATTCTCCCTAATTATAGATTTGACCAAGCGCCATCAGTGGCGTTCCAACCTGTGATTGTATAACAATTACCATCAAATGTTAAATCACCTGTTTGATTCCAAATATTTGTAGCACTATCATCCCAACTCGCCACTGTCGCCGTATTGGCAAAGCGGACAAAGATAATATTGGTATAAGTATCGATATCAATATCAGCAGCATAATAATCGCTAGTGGCGGATAAAGTATACCAAGTATTGCTATCGCTATTCCAACAGTAGGCAGCAAACCAAGCATCAGACTGATCCCATAAACTGCTTCCACCCGCATTTAAATAAATGGTCGTCAATTGCTCTGTGCCCGTTACCGATAAACCATTAATCGTGATGGTTCGACTTACACCGCCATTAGTATAAGTTCCAACAATAGATGTCATCCCTAAGGTAAGAGACGGCCATATCACGCTACTCGTCACATCAAGAGTTGAACTATCACTAAAGTGAGCGGTAATAGTTAATCCGGTTGAATCAAAAACATTTTCGCCTTCATCGAGATTATAAGAATTTTTTGTTGGCGTCCCACTCGCACTAAGAGAAACGAGGCTGAGATTAGAATTGACATAATAGGCATAAAGAATAGCTCCATCTTCATTGGGAACATTAGTGTAATTGACGGGAGCTCCTGTTTTTTCGTAACGGACCCAACTGGCAAAAACACCTTGGGAACTAGCAATGGTACTAATATCGCTTCTTGTGGGAAGAGGACTGCCTACTTGAGCATCATATCTAATCGTATTCTCAAGAAATAAATCGGTATAATTAGTTCCTTTTTGACCTTGATATAATCCGATTGATGATAAAACTAAGTAGGTTGAAACACTACCAGATTCAGCATTAGCCATTATTGGTGTGGTACCTAAGGAAATTAAAAAGAGAGAAGCGAGAGATGTAATCGTTTTTAAAAGTTTGTTTTTCATACTCATATCTCCTTATTTGCGATAGGCGAGCACACTATAAGCTCGCGAGATATCGGAATTGCTATCCGCTCCGATATTGGCGTAGAAAGAATAGCCATCTAACAAACTGGACGATAAGGTATAGGAATCACTATTCACTCCTGTGTTGATAAAAATGCGGTAAGAAGAACCTTGACCAGTGATATCCATCACCAAAACATTTTTGCTGCTTGATGTATTAAAAGTGCATTTTGCATTCTTAGGATAAGCAGCTTTAACTTGATTGAGGGCCTGATAGAAACTAAACATTGAGGAACTATCGTTTTCTTGATCTTCCGCGCTCATCAAAGTTTGATTGTAGTCATCTAATTCAATTTGATATTTTCCAACTTTATAATTCGTTCTTTGAGCGGCATTTTTCCACAAGAATGGTTGACGAGACCAAATGTCGATATTGTTTTCATTGCCATAAGTGGCGACATGGGTGTTAGTGTTAGAAGACATTCCTAACTCATCCCCATAATAAATCCAAGAAATGCCAGGAGTTAACA
>JBAYZW010000105.1:0-3815 GCA_041672305.1 Bacilli bacterium | reverse complement strand
AAATCGCCTAAAGGCTTATATCATTACGCATGGTCATGACGAGAGCATGTCGGGTCTTAAATACTTCTATAATCGCGCTCCTGCTCCTGTTTATTGTACTGATACAACGCAAAAATGTATGCTTGGCCAAGCTGGAATTTTGAAAGTTAAAACTAATTTTGACTTTCACATCGTTCCTCCTTCAAGCACAGTGAATATTGCCGGACATACTATTCATTTTTTTCAAACTTGTCACAATGTTTCTCTTTCGATGGGTGTTGCCTTTGAAACTGATCGTGGCAATATTGTCTATACGAGTGATTTTATTGTCGATTATTCCTTAAATGAGCCGGGTTATATTTTTGATTTACCCACTCTTAGTCATATTTCAGAGAAGAATACTTTACTTTTGATGTCACCGAGCAAAGGAGTGGCGGGAGCTGGTTATTGTGCTCCTAAACATCGCATCGTTTATCTGATTGAGAAATATTTTAAAGATTGCCAGCAACGAATATTTATTTCTTGCTTCTGGCAGAATCTTTATCGTATTCGCGGTATTTTAATGCTTTGCAAAAAATATCGTAAAAAACTTTACTTTTATGATGATTATACTCGGCAAGTCATGAAATTTGTCGCTCCTAGTGATGACGAACTTTTAAAGGCAATTGATATCGTCAAAGAAGAGGATCTCTTAAGAGTGAAAGAACAAGATCTCGTCATTTTGATGTTAGGACATGGCAGTGAAATCTACACCAAAATCGCTAATTTAGCCACTCGTTCAAATGCTGATCGACGCCTCGTGATTGGACCAGCTGATATTTTTATTTCAGCTGCTTTGCCAACACCTACTCAAGAAGTAATAGCAACTCATTCATTAGATAGCCTTTATCGAACTGGCTGTGAAGTGGTGTGGCTGAACAATAAGGTTCTCTTCCCTATGCATGCTCATCAAGATGATTTGAAAGTTTTCTTATCATTACTAAAACCTAATTATTATCTCCCTGTCCGCGGCAGTTTTGTCAATTTGATGACGAATGCAAAACTTGCTCTTTCAATGGGCATTGGTCTTAACCATAGCAATGTTTTCATTCTTGATAATGGAATGCAACTTATTTTTGACGAGTCTAATCGCCCTCATATGATTCCTAATGAGACTAATCATATCAATGTCGCTCCAGTTCTTGTTGATGGAACGGGTATTAGCAAAGTGGGAACTGAGTTAATTGAGGAGCGACGTCAATTAGGCTTTGATGGCGCAGTCGTTGTGGCCGCCACTATCAATCTTAAAAATAAAAAGATTGTCGCTGGTCCTGATTGCCAAATGCGAGGCTTTGTTTACGTCAAAGAGGCTGAACCTCTTCTTAAATCAATTTCGAATATTTATGTCGAAGAAGTCAACGCTGCTTTAGCGACTTCTAACTTTGATTTTACGAAGGTGGAAGATACGATTAGAGAAAGGGCTCGTCGTTTTATTCGTCGCGAAAACGGCCGAGAACCAATGATTTTGCCCATTATTATTGAAACAAAATAAAGAAAGCACTTCGGTGCTTTTTTGTTAAATATTCATGGACTAGTGCGCGAGCACATTTGTATAATATACATGTATGAGCAAAAATAAAAATCCCAAACCTGTCTCATCGCGTTATCTCACTTTTTTTGGCGGTGTTTTCTTTTGCTTAATCTCTGTTTCGATGATTATTAATATTGGTGATGTCAATCGCGTTTTAACGATTGGACCCAATTTCCTTTTTGGTGTGAGCTCATTTATCATCTATATTTTTATTTATATTCTTGGTGTTTCTTTTCTCTTTAGAGAAAAAGGCATCAAAATACGCTTTTCATTTCCTTTATTTGGAGTTCTTGTTTTCTTTCTTGGCTCTCTTGTTTTAACTTCTTTACTTTTCAATGCTCATCGTGTCGAAGGCGTGAGTGTCAATACTTTTATGGCGATGTTTCAAAACATGGTTTCTGACGGGAAGGTTGGATATTTTAATTATAATCAATTGAATCTTTTCACTAATATTTCATACTTGTCGGGAACGGACACTCTTGCTTATGGATTTGGCGGAGGCTTGCTCGGCAATGCATTAACTGCCGTTATTATTAATTATTTAGGTTCTATTTGGGCTTGGTTTTTTGCTATTTTTCTCTCCGTTTCGGGTATTGTTTTATTTGTGATTCCATTCATCAAAAAGGCCGTTATTAAAAATCGTCAGCAAGCCAAAGAGAATGAGAAGAAAAAAATTCAACAAGTCACCTCTAATTTAACGAGTATTGAATCATCCGCTAAAACGATGATTACTAAAGATGATTATGTGGGAGTGGTCAATAGCGTTAGCTTAGTTAAATCCGCTGGTCAATATGATTTCCATATTGCAAAAAATAAAGAGAGTTCTTCTCATCTTTCTCCAAGTTTAAAACCAGCTTTCGGAGGAAAAATTAACACCGATCATAATTCCTCTATTTTAAATAATTACCCAAATGACGGAGGCTTTGTCAAAGCTCATTTTGATCGTCCAGACTTAACAGAGCAAACTTCCGATAAGAAAAAGGCTGAAATTGAAGTAATCAGTGGTGAAGAGGCCTTATTAGAAGCAAATAAAAAGCAAACTCACGCTGAACAATTGATGCTTGATTTTGATAGCAAGCCCATTATCAATCGCGAACTCGCTCAATCAAAACCTGTTTTTGCTGAGCCTAAAATTGTTTCAAATACTCCACAGATGAAAGAAGAAAATATTTCGCCTGATAAAGAAGTAGAGGCAGAAACAAAGAAACCTTTAAAATGGATTGCTCCATCCCATGAATTACTTGATACACTTGAAACTACTGAAGCTTTAGAAACTAATCAAAAAGTCGCCAATGAACGAAGTCAATTAATCAATCAGGCTCTCTCAGATTTCAATATTGGCGCTAATGTTATTGATTATACAATTGGCCCTTCTGTCACGCGATTCAACATTCGCTATGAAAGTAATGTTTCCTCTCGATCCATCAATAATTTAGTTGATGATTTATCTCGTCGCCTCGGTGGAGTAGCCGCTCGCTTTGAACCAGTCGTGGAAGGACAGATATATTCTGGTTTAGAAATTCCTAATGCGACTATTACGCCTGTGGGCTTTAAAGAAGTTTATGAAAAACTTCCCGATGTTAAAAAGCATCCTTTGGCCATTGCCTTTGGCAAAAATATTTCTGGGGATGTTATTTATGCTGATTTTAATGAATTTCCACACATTTTAGTAGCCGGTACTTCAGGGAGCGGTAAATCCATTTTTATTCACTCTTTAATCACAACTTTAATTATGCGCAATTCTCCGGCACAACTGCGTTTAGCAATCATTGACCCCAAACGTGTAGAGATGGTTAGATATCGTGATATGCCTCATTTACTATGTCCTATTGTTAGCGATTCAAGCCAAGCTTCACTCTTTTTAAATAAACTTGTGGAAGAGATGAATGAACGCTATGCGATGTTTGAAGAAGCGGGTGGCTGTACATCTGTCGCTGAATATAATGAATATGCTGACGAATGCCATAAAGATAAAATCCCTTATATTATTGTGATTATTGATGAATATGGTGATTTAGTTACCACACATAAAGAAGTGGCGCAGCCTATTCTTTTGCTCGGTCAAAAAGCACGGGCGTGTGGCATTCATCTTCTCATTTCGACTCAGTCACCGACGACGAGTGTCATCACCGGAACAATCAAAAGCAATTTAGCAACCCATGTGGCCTTAGCAACCGCCAATGTCACTCAATCAATTACTATCCTCGGTGAAGGAGGAGCAGAAAAACTCTTAGGCAAAGGAGATATGCTTGTTCAGTCTCCACTT
>JBAYZW010000104.1:0-3839 GCA_041672305.1 Bacilli bacterium | reverse complement strand
GCGCACCATGATGAAATCCCTTGTTGATTCCGGAGGCAACGTAAGATTAATCAACGACACAAGGACCGGAGCGTCGGAAGGTACCGGTTACCGATTCACATACGTTCATACAAAATATGCAATAATCGACAGATACGCAACAATAATAACTTCCGAAAACTGGACCCAATCGAATCTGAGTCCGGGAAACGGAAACAGGGGCTGGGGCGCAATAATCAAAAGCGAAGGTTACGCCGAATACATGAGAAAGATATTCCTGAACGATTCCAGTAACATGTACGGGGACTGTGCGGATCTTTTGAATCTGTATCCCGAACAATCTTCTTATCCCGGCAATCTGACGTACTCCGGCATAAGTTCGGAATACGAAAGTCCGGTAACTTTCACCGATTGTCTTGTCTATCCCGTTCTTTCCCCCGACAACTCGTACGATACGCTGAAATCGTTCATCGAATCGGCCGAAACCAGGGTTTATGCCGAACAGATGGACATATCCAACTCTTACATGGGAATCGCTTCCGATTCGCCGGTGTCCTGGATGGTTGACAGAACATACGAAGGAATAGACGGAAGATTACTGTTGGATTTGACGTTTGACCAAGGGGGAAAAGCCTCCGAAATAGGGTTGATAAACACAACGACTTCGTTGAAAGCGGCCGGCATAACAGGAGGTGAAAATTTTTCCCTGACCCATAACAAAGGCGTAATCGCAGACAACAGCGTATGGATAGGTTCCGTGAACTGGACGGATACTTCATTTTTCAGAAACAGGGAATCCGCCGTGATAATACGTTCCGAAGAGGTTTCGAATTTTTTTACGGAATATTTTATGAAAGATTGGAACGATAACGATTCAAATTCAGAATTGACCGCGGAATTATTCAGAATACCGACAATATCCGAAAACATTCATTGTTTTGAAGCGGATGTGTTTCCAAACGGGAATTACGTTTATAAGTGGGACATCTACGGAGACGGAATTTTAATCAGAAATTCGGTACTGCCCAAAATCGTATGCGAAAATCTCAATCCCGGCGATTACACGCTGATTGTGGAAATAACCGAAGAATCCACCGGCAAATTTACGACGGCGCATCTTGCGTACACGATAGAGGAACCGAATAATGAAAGAACTATAATCGATAATCCGGTTACGGTATACCTGATAATAGGAATCATTGCGGCAGCCGCAATCGTCGCTTATTCGAAATCAAACAAATCAAAGGGAAAAGAGGAATTATAAAAATATGATGCCGTTTTTTATCAGGCCGATGTCAAAAGGGGACATCCCTTATGTCCATTCATTGGCTTTGGATTCTCTGGATGAATATTATTCCGATGAAATATTCACTTTATTCCTGGAACAATGGCCCGGCGGTCAGTACGTGGCCTGCCGTTATGACGGCACGGTAGTGGGTTTCATCTGCGGATCGAATCTGGGACCGGACAGAATCGGAATAGCACTGTTTGCCGTGAACAGAAGCAGCAGAGGGAAAGGGATAGGTTCCAAATTACTGGCGACTCTCAGACAAAGCGGCACGTTAAGAGGTGCCCTGACGATTCAATTGGAAGTCCGTACGGAAAACGAATCCGCATTGGATTTCTATAAAAAAAGAGGATTTGTAACGGCGGAAATTCTTCATTCTTACTACAGAAACAACGGAGACGCCATCAGAATGTTGGGGCTGTGTTCCGTCAATTCTTAAATCATATTCTCGGATTTGTAATAAGATACTTATAAAATCTAGGAATGGCATCTGAGGTCTGAGGTACAAACAATGCATCATAACGACGTAGATTTCGATGATGATGACTTCTGCTTCTGTGATTTTCAGGAGGAGAGGTTCCCTCTCATAGGAGAGGAAGCGCCCGCTTTTGAGGCAACTACGACCATGGGAAAGGTTAATTTCCCCGAAGACTACAAAGGAAAATGGGTTATTCTCTTTTCCCACCCTGCGGATTTCACCCCGGTCTGCTCCACCGAGTTCATGACCTTCGCCTCCATGGCCGAAGATTTCAAGAAACTCAACACGGAACTTATCGGTCTTTCCATCGATTCGATTCACTCGCACATTGCATGGGTCAGAGATCTTTGCGAAATGGAATGGGGTCCCCACAAGAAAGGGGAAATGATTCCCTTCCCCGTCATTGAAGACGTAAGCATGAATGTTGCAAGCAAATACGGAATGGTCCACGATCCGACCACCACATCCGCGGTCCGCGCAACCTTCGTCATAGATGACAAGGGCATAGTCAGAACCATCCTTTACTACCCGGCATCCACCGGACGTAACATGGAAGAGATTAAGAGAATCGGTATCGCACTTCAGAAGGCAGACAAGGAAAAGATTGCCACACCCGCCAACTGGTGGCCTGGCGACGACGTCATTGTTCCCCCGCCGGGATCCTGCGGTGCGGTTCAGGACCGTCTGAAGGAAGTCGAGAAGAACAAGGACAATCTCTACTCCTACCGCTGGTATCTGACTTTCCGCAAAGAAAAGAAGTAAAATCATTTCAGGGGCGAAAGCCCCTTTTCATTATTTTTAAAATTGTTGATTGAACCGTTCAATACGCCTGCGTATCGATATAAATCAAAAGTAAATCGGTTACGGACAGAACCGGAAGGATCTGCCCGTAACTTTTGAGTTTAATACGTTTCAGTTGAACATGCTGTCGTCGGGTATGTGCTCGTTCTGGAAATAGTACTGGGAAGTTTCCTTCTGCGCGCTTGTGACGTCCTGAGACAGTCCCTTGGTGTATGAGCCGTAACGTTTCTTAATCTGCTCTTCCACGGGCATGGCGCGTTTTAACGCATCCTTCACGTGCTGAGCCGTAATTATATCGTCACCGTTCATAACGGCAAGGTCTCCCGCCGCACGGATAAGCCCGCCCATTTCCCTGAGTCTCAGAGTAAGGGAGGAAACCTGTCCGTCCAATTTAGCTCTGCGGCGTCCCTCTTTTATGAGTTCTTCCACAGCCGGAATTTCCGCGTGGGGTATGTGCCCGTCCTTCTGAACTTCCTGTGCGACGAACTGAGCGTACATCGCTCTGTTTTCGTCGGTGTCGGGCATGGCAATGTCCACCAATACTTCGTAACCGTTTCCGATTATACGGGAACGCAGAGGAGACAGAATCTTTTCGATGTCCTGTATGTTGCAGGCCGCAACCAGAATGAAGTCGCAGGGTACGGCGTCCACTCTGACGCTTGCGCCCGCCGATTGCGGATTGTGACCCGTAATCGGGAAGGCTTTGTCCTGCATTGCGGTCAGGATGTATCTCTGAAGATTGCCCAGATGGGATATTTCGTCGATGAACAGCACTCCTTCGTGAGCTTCGTGCACCGCACCCGGAACCACCCTCTGATAAGCGGGAGAACCGAGTTTTTCATGTCCGCCGTAAGGATCGTGCAGAACATCCCCGAGAAGTTCGGCTTCGGACGAACCGGTTGCCATGACAAAAGGATTCCTGGTAAGTTTTACCAGGACCTTTTTGTTTTTGGAACTTCTTATTTTCCGTCTGTTTTCCAGGGCTTTTTGGTCGAGCATTCTTATTTTGTCCCCGGCTCTTTCGAAGACAACGGTTTCTTCCGTACCGTCGGCCAATGTACGGGTGGTATTCACCCGTTCTCTGCCGGCAAGGCTGACCTGTCCTCCGAAAGATTCCATGAGGCTGCCGAACAAATCGGCAAACTGACTGTTCGGACCCATGTTGACTTTGCTGGTCTGACAGTCGGGACAGATCAATTCTTCCGGTTCGGATATGGCTCCGCAGTTTTTGCATTTGAATCCCAAACGTTCCGCAACATTTGTGGGAGCATGTTCCGGGTCCAGAAGTTTACC
>JBAYZW010000103.1:0-3842 GCA_041672305.1 Bacilli bacterium | reverse complement strand
TCTTTGACTAATCTGACTAAGAAAATAGGTTTGATCTTTGTTTTTATCAAAGGATTTTAGCAGATAGGTTTTCCCATCTTTATCTAGACGCTTTGCGTAATGGCCCATGGCAATCATATCAAAGCCGTTTTTTTGAGCAAAATCAAGAAATGGACCAAATTTAATATATTTATTGCAGAAAATATCAGGGTTAGGAGTCCGACCATTTTTATATTCGGAAATGAGATAAGAAAAGACATTGTCCCAATATTCTTTGACAAAATCGATACGCAGAAGTTTAATTCCCAACTTATGCGCCACTTCTAAAGCATCTTCATAATCTTTTTCTTGTGGACATTGAGCATTATTGATTGTTGGATTTCCTAGCTGATCATTATTGGCAAGAGCGTCCCAGTTACGCATAAAACAACCAGTTACCTCATAACCTTGTTGTTGCAATAGATAGGCAGCTACAGCGCTATCAACACCACCTGATAAGCCGATTAAAACTTTCATTAGAAGAGCTCCTTACTATCAAGTAGTAGGGTAAATGGACCATCATTGACAGAATAAACTTTCATCATCGCGCCAAAAACGCCAGTTGAAACACGACCATATTTTTCTTCCACCAATTGATTGAAATAATCATAAAGAGGTTCTGCTTCATTTGGACGCAAGGCATTAATAAAAGAAGGACGTCGACCTTTGGTAACATCGCCATACAAAGTAAATTGGCTAACCGATAGAATTTCGCCGCCAATATCGGTTAGCGAAATATTAATTAAATCGTGTTCATCAGGAAAAACGCGCAATGATAAAAGTTTATCAGTCATTTTTTCAACTGTTTCACGATTATCACCATCTGTAAAACCGACTAAAAGTAAAAAACCACGCTTAATTTGAGCGACTATTTTGTGGTCTATTTCCACTTGTGCTTCATTGACAGTTGTTAAAACGATACGCATAATTATTCCTTTTTAATTTTAGACCAATAGTCTTTAAGAGTTTGTTCATATTTATTATCTTGGTATAAGTAATATTTAGACTGTTTAATATCATTAGGCAAGTATTGTTGTTTAACCCAGTGATGAGAATAATCATGAGGATAACGATAATTTTGACCCTTTGATTTTGTTTCTTCACCATCAAAATGAGTGTTTTGCAAAGAGCGAGGAACATCGATTCCTTTACCTTGATGAATATCATGAATAGCGGAATCAATAGCTAAACAAGCACTATTGCTTTTGGGGGAAGTAGCGATTAAAATCGCCGCATTACTGAGAGGTAAACGAGCTTCTGGCATTCCTAGTTGAAGGGCGGTATCAACAGCTGATTTGACAATAGAGATTATTTGAGGATAAGCCATCCCGACATCCTCACTGGCTGAGCATAATAGTCTCCGACAAGCCGCGATGAGATCACCAGTTTCTAACATTTTTGCCAAATAAAAGACTGCGGCATCAGGATCGCTTCCTCGCAAAGATTTCATCAGCGCGCTAAGATTGTCAAAGTGTTTATCTTCACCTCGATCATAGGAAATATTGCCTTTATCAAGAAAATTATCGACGATTTGCTTAGTTATTAATCTTTTTGTTCCTTTTAATGACTGCTCTAAAAAATCAATATTATTGAGGGCTTTACGCATATCACCATTCGCGGAAGTCGCGAGCATTGAAAGAGCTTCATCTTCCATTTCAATCTTTAAAAATTTTATCGCTCTTTGAAGACCTTTCTTTATTTCTGAAGCAGGAATAGCTTTAAATTCAAAAACTGTGCAACGAGATAAAAGAGCAGGATAAATGTAAAAATATGGATTTTCAGTGGTAGAGGCAATAAGGGTAATATCCCCTGATTCGACAAACTCTAAAAGAGATTGTTGCTGCTTTTTATTGAGATATTGAATTTCATCAAGATATAACAAAATACCATTCGTAGTAAAAAGAGAATGTATATCATTAATAATTTTTTTGATATCTTCCGTGGAGGCTGTCGTCCCATTCAATCGATAAAAAGAAAGATTAGTGTTTTTGGCAATAATATTGGCCACTGTCGTTTTACCCGTACCGGGTGGGCCATAGAAAATCATGTTCGGAATATGATTTTTATCAATTACCTTCCGAAAGACGCTGCCTTTACTTAAAAGATCAGTTTGACCGATCATTTCATCAAGGCTTGATGGACGAAGTTGATCAGCGAGAGGTTGTTGCATAATTTTATAATTCAATAATTTCACGAATCACATGGATGTGTTCAATAGGTTTTTCACTGACGACAAAGGACTTCTTAATGTCGCTGAGAACAGGCTGATAATCGGCAGCTGTTTTGTTGGTATAAACGGTGCAAAGTTTTTCACCTTTCTTCACGAAATCACCAACTTTTTTATTTAAGACGATGCCAGCTGACATATCAATAACATCATCGATAGTTGCACGTCCACCACCAAGTCTCATTGAACTCTCACCAATTTCTAAAGCATCAATCGATTGAACATAACCTTCTTCGTCACTTGTGACATCTAGAATGTTTTTGCTCATTTCAAATAATTCAGGATGTAGGATATAGTTTAAATCTCCACCTTGAGCTTCAACCATTTGACAGAACTTTTCAAAAGCTCGACCACTCGTAATAGACTCAACAAGTTTTTGACGAGCAATTTCTTTGTTTTCGGCACAATGTGCTTGAACGAGCATAATAGAACCAGCCGTATAACATAGTTCCATTAAATCTTCTGGTCCGTGACCATGAAGAGCGGCGATGGCCTCTTTAACTTCCAAAGAATTACCCACCGCAAGTCCTAATGGCTCACTCATATCAGATAAAACAGCTCGTGTATCGCGCCCGAGACGATTACCAATTTGCACCATAATAGTGGCGAGTTCACGTGCATCTTTCATGTTTTTCATGAAAGCGCCTTCACCGACGGTGACATCTAATAAAATGGCATCAGAGCCACTCGCTAATTTCTTTGACATAACCGAGGCCGCGATGAGAGGAATAGATTCCACTGTTCCTGTCACATCACGAAGAGCATACATTTTTTTATCAGCGGGGACCAAAGATTTAGTCTGACCCGCCACAGCGATGCCAATGCTGTTGACTTGATCAATAAATCTTTGACCAGAAATAGCAATTGTTAAGCCCGGAATTGATTCAAGTTTATCTAATGTTCCACCGGTATGTCCAAGTCCACGACCGCTCAATTTAGCTAGAGTCGCGCCACATGAAGCGACCATTGGTCCAAGGACCAAAGTCGTTTTATCTCCAACACCACCAGTACTATGTTTATCAACCTTGACACCTTTTAACATTGATAAGTCAAGAGTTTCACCTGAATGTTCCATAACATCAGTTAATGTTGATACTTCACGATGAGTCATGCCTTTGAATAAAATTGCCATTTGCATGGCGCTACTTTGATAATCAGGAATTTCTCCTTTGACATAACCATCAATCCAAAAACGAATCTCTGCATCGGTCAATTCGTGACCATCACGTTTCTTAATAATTAAATCTACCATTCTCATAATAAAAATACCTCGTTAATATCTTAACACATGAAATGTATTAAGAGTACTTTTTGTCATTGGATTATTGTAATATAAGAACATGGATTTTAAAAGTCATCTTCTCAAATACTTGAAGAAAGACGAGATTGATCGATTGATGAATTCTCTTTTAGAGAGCGATCGTCATGCCGCCTTACTTAACACTCGTAAAATGGATGATGACGCATTTATTCAACTCTTTCCTCATGTTATCCCGCACCCTCTTGTCAAGCATGCCTATTTATATGATAAGGATGAATATAAATTAGGTAAAACTGTGGAACACGAATTGGGAGCTTTTTATTTGCAAGAGCCTTC
>JBAYZW010000102.1:0-3918 GCA_041672305.1 Bacilli bacterium | reverse complement strand
TCATTCAAATTCAAAATAGGAGCCACAAAATCTTTGAATTCATAAGCGTTGATAGTGATAAGATCTTCATCTATGCAATATTTAATCATTTTACGCAACGAATAAAGAAGGGAAACTTCCTTTGACAATTTGAGAATCTTTTCAAAAGCTGAGCGACTAAAGACATAACTGCCTAGTGCGATATCAGCTTCTTTTTTTAATCCAGCGTTGGTGGATATTTTTTTGATTAATCCACTTTTATTGATATCAATTTCGCTGCAATTAAGATAATTTTTATCGGCTGATTTAACATGCTTATAAATCATGGAAACATCAGCTCCTGAGGCGATATGAGCTTCGATGAAAGGACGAAAATCAATGGAAGCAAGAATAAAGGGATTCGTCACAACGATATATTCTGAATCCTCTTCTTCAAAAAATGAATAATTAGCTAAAACATTGGCAATATCAGTATTAAAACGAGGATTAGAGAGATTTCGTTCATTAAAAAATAAACGTAAGTAACCTGTTTTGGTATTATTGATCCAAGCTTGACCTTCTCTCACGTGTGCTCTCACTGCGCGCACATTGTTTTGAACGAGAACATTAATCCGATCAATGCCAGAATTAGAGAGATTGGATAAAGCGAAATCCATTAGACCGTAACGACCGAGAAAAGTCACCGCCGCTAGAGGACGATTTTCCGTTAAGATGCCAAGATTTGGCCCATCGTGCAAATTACAAATACCAACGATATTTTTCATTACCTCGTACCTCCTGTGACTAAAATAACCTCTTGACTATCAAGATTAATTTTCTTTTTCTCTTCAATAATGGCTCCAGGAGCAATAATGGCGTTATTGACTTGTGCCCCTTTCTTAATTCGGGCTCCCGCCATAATGACACAGCGCGTACAAACAGCATTTTCTTCAATGACGACTTCGTTTGAAATAACGCATGAATCAGCGGATCCCAAAATAATAGCGCCTTGATTAGCAATACTTCTCTTGATAGAACCACGCTGACCAACATACTGAGGCACGCTATGTGTATCCTCACTATATATTCTCGTGAATTCATTATTATCAAAAAGATCGAGTTCACGACAATCTAAAGCGATATCCATGTTAGCTTGATGTAAGGAAGAAAGTGTGCCGACATCTTTCCAATAGCCTTTAAAACGATAGGCTTGAAGTTTTTTTCCTTCCTCGAGCATGGTGGGAATAATATTTTTGCCAAAATCATGATCAGAATTTTCATTTTTTTCATCTTCTTTAAGATATTTGCGCAAAATTTTCCACGAAAAAACATAGATTCCCATGGAAGCGAGATTGCCCTTAGGAACTTTAGGTTTTTCTTGAAATTCAATTATTTGATCATTTTGATCGACTGCCATAATACCAAAGCGACTCGCCTCGCTTGGATCGACTTCGATGACAGAAATAGTCGCATCGGCATTAGTCTCAATATGCAAGTCGATCATCTTGTTATAGAGAGTTTTATAAATATGATCACCCGAAAGAATGAGGACATAATCAGGATTTTGTTCATCCAAAAAATCAATGTTTTGAACGATAGCGTCCGCTGTCCCCTTATACCACTTGGCAGTTTCCTCGGTTTGATGAGGCGTTAACGTCGCCATGAACGAGTGCACACCATTAAGTCCCCATTTCTCGCCGTTACCCACATAGCTGTCTAAAGCCGTCGATTCATATTGCATCAACACTCCGACATTATTGATTCCGCTATTAGCGCAATTGCTCAAGGGAAAATCAATAATACGATATTTAGCAGCGAAAGAAACAGCAGGTTTGGCAATTTTTCTTGTCAAGGATTCAAGGCGAGTCCCCTTCCCACCGGCGAGGACCATGGCAACGATTTTATACGGCATTATGTGCACCTCCGCGTATACACATAGTGTAGCACACGCCTATTGACACGAAAACTAAAAAGAGGCACTACATCTTATTGTTTTAATTAATTATCTTTTTATTTATCAAAAAAATAGATAAACTTGTGTTAATGAAAGTTAAACCATCACCCAAAAAAATGATATTCATTTCATTAGGGATTTCTCTACTATGTGGATTAGTCATTTTTACCACTTGCATCAGCATCTTTTTATTTCAGGAATGGAACTACGTTCAATGGCTAATTATTGGCATCTATATTGTCACAAGTGTCGCCATTTTTCTTATTTCGATAAATAGTTATTGCTACTATATCGAGGCGAAATTTTTACGAATTGTGCGTTTCAAGAAAGTTATCGAGTATCCATATAGTGATATTCTATGGCTTGATCAGAGCAAAGGTGAAAAAAATGGAACAGTTACCTTTGTTTTAAAAACCGGACATATTATCTATCTCATTCCTGATAACGAAGGACTTCTCTATAAAACTATTTTAAAAAATAGTAAGAATCTCTTACCAAAAGAAGAAATCATTCATCGTTTCCCAGGAATTAAATTATAAAATCCAATTTGTTTATTGCATAAACGAGACTGGTGTGATACGATTTTCAAGAACCAAAGGAGGCCTACGATATGTCAAGAGTATGTCCAATTACTGGTAAAGGACCATTGAGTGGTAACAATCGTTCCCATTCTTTAAGAGCATCCCGTCGTCGATGGAACTGCAATCTTCAAGTCCGTACAATCGTGGTTGACGGCCAAGAAATGCGCGTTCGTATGTCAACCCGCGCCTATCGCAGTCTCAACAAGCAATACAAATCAGAATAGGTTAATTCCTTAAATTAAAAATAGCGGTCGAAGAAACCGCTTTTTTTATCTTAAAATACAAATGTTAAAATAAAGATTAAGAGCTCGTTAATATATAGAAGGAAAAATAAAATCCACTCAGTAAAAGCAAGAGTCAAAACATTGGGGCGAACATATTTAATCGTCCCATCTTCATTGACGACTTTTTTCATGCGGAGATTAAGAGTGAGTTTTGGATTAAGCAAAAGGGCTAAAGTGACAATCGTCATCAAAAAAGAGAGTCCAAAGACAATAAGCGGAATAGGCGTTGATTCACCAATGCTCATTAAATATTGATTATAAACAAAAGAACCGACGCAGACGGAAGAGGGCAATAAGAAAGAAAAAATCAAGAAGAAGACAAAAATGATGCTATGAATACGAATATAATCGAGAGGAACAAAGACTAAAATCAAGAAGAAAAGAGAAGCGAGGACTCCCGAGATTAAAGTGACAATGAAAAAGCCATTATGGAAATTTAAATCAAAGGTGCTAAAAAAGAAAGCAAATCCTAAAATAGTCAAAATAAGAGCGGTATTGCCATAAAAATTATCCGCAAAATGACTTTTATAGTTTAATTCATAAGGAAACATATTACGGACGCTGTAAGCGATTTTATACTTATTTTTATAATGAATAAAGGAGGCGACTAAAAAGAGCCCGCCAAAGAGAATTGTTAAAAGAAAACTTGGAAGTGAAAATTGCATCTTATACCTTCAATTCCTTGATGGCTTTCTTAATATCAGAAGCACCAAAAACAAATGATCCAGCAACAAGAATATCAGCGCCCATTTTTCGACATTGACGACCTGTTATATCGTTAATTCCTCCATCAACTTCAATGAGCGTTTTAAGTTCGTTTTCATCAATAAAATTTCGTAGGCGCAAAATTTTCGTAAGAGAATCAGAGAGGAAAGATTGCCCACCAAATCCTGGTTCCACTGACATAATTAAGACCAAATCAAGACTATACAAAAAAGGAAAAACAACATCAATTGGTGTTTTTGGCTTAATCGATAAACCAGCTTTCCCTCCCGCTTCATGGATGATATCAATGATTTCAAAAACTTCAGAATCACTTTGACATGCTTCGTAATGAAAGGTTAAATAATCAGCCCCAGTTTCCACGAATTTTTGTGCAAATTCTTTGGGATTGGAAATCATAATATGAACATCATTAACC
>JBAYZW010000101.1:0-3933 GCA_041672305.1 Bacilli bacterium | reverse complement strand
ACTAGTCATCACAGATATGAAAGTTTTTTAATTGATTATTCATATATTAGCTTTAAACCAATTTCGAATATATGCTTTATATTCATCATCGCCAAATTTTATAAATCTTGAATAAATTAAAACCATATAATACTTGATTAGTTTTTCATCGCATTCATTTTCACTTCGATAGCCCTTAATATATTCAATATATTCTTCATTTGTTTTCATAAATTTTTGTTCTGGTCTAAGAATTAAAGACCACGCTATATCGAATTCTTTATTGCCGTAACCAGATAATTCAAAATCAAGAATTGCAGAAATCTTATGATGAAACCACAGTATATTAGCGTAATGAAAATCTCCATGAACGAAACAACGATTTATTGATGATGGCTGATTATCGATTAAATATGAATGCACTTCCTCTAATTGAAGTTTTTGAAAATAACTATATTCGGGAATGGTGTGAAAAATTCTTGTCGGAGCGTCAGTAAAATCTCCCTTTTGCTTATGAATTATACCGAGCATTTTACCAAAATCATACATATACCCTAGCGATTCCATATGTTCATTGTTTCCTAGGATAACGGAAAGTCTTTCTCCTTTTAAAAAATTAGAAATTCTAAAAACATAATGATCATCATATTCAATGATTCTTGGAATATTTTTTAAATGAAGATGAGACAAATTTATGATTTCATTTTCAATATTAGAATCTTTATATCCTTTATACTTTAATATAAATTTTTTCTCTTTCTTGTCTTGTATCCCACTAATAACAAAAACTTGATTGGCCGCATAAGGATAGCCAAGAATATTTTTTATAATTATGTTTTTTAAAGATAAATCATATGGATTTATAGTGTCTTTCCACTTATTAGGAAATTTATTTCTCATCAATTATTCCCCCATCTAATTAATATTTTATATTAAAATGTTTATTACAGCCATAAAGACCAATCACCATAAGTAAATATGCCACTTCCATGATGAAGCTTCCCTGTTTTATCAATTTGAGAAAAAGCGTCACACATGCGAATGATAATTTCAGGTTGTATATTCAAAGTATGGTGAGCAGGGAAAACTCGTTTCACAGGAAACATCGCCATTTTCTTTAAAGACTGCAAATATGCCTGTGGATCGGTAGATGGATAATAAGCAAATAACATGCCCTTATAAATTAAATCACCAGTATAAAGATACTTCTTTTTTGGCTCCCAAAAACACATATGGCCAGGTGAATGTCCGGGCGTATGAAGTACAATTATAGTTCTCCCACCTAAATCAATAACATCTCCATCGTTCAATACACGAGTTGGTGTCCCTTGAAATAATGTATAACCGCGAACATCATAACCATCAGGCAAATCACATCGGTCTGTTACCATATCACGTATCGTTTCAATGCTGAGCGGAAACTCTCCTTGCAACCAATTAAGTTCGGCTTTATGGGCATAAAAATGCGGATAGTATTTGTGACCGCCGATGTGATCCCAATGAATATGAGTTGCCACCGCTATTACGGGTTTATCTGTTAATTTTTTGACTTCTTTTGAAATATCGCAAATGCCAAGTCCAGTATCAATAAGCAAGGCATAATTTTCTCCTTCAAGAAGATAACAATGCGTTTCTTCCCAGTGACGATATTCACTTATTATGTGTGTCTTAGAATCTATTTTATTTATGGTGAACCACAATTTCATTTTTAATCTTTTTTTTATATAAAAATATAATTTATTCTTAAATTATACATTATTTGTTTATTTTCGTATATGTGACAATACTTTTATACAACAATTTAATGAGAAGTTAGATTAAGGCGCTATTAATAAAATAGATATTAAAAGGGAATAGTAAATTTTATCGCGCTACAACTAGGATTTTCAGCAAAAACAAAAAAGCAAAAATCAATACTACAGTTTTTGTTCTTAGGAATAAATTAAATTTTATCAATCATTTGAAGAAAAAAATCCTTAGAATAAAAAGACAAATCTTCATTGTTAAATACAAATTTAATTGCATCTTTTTTAACTTCTGCAAAGTCAACTGATTCAATTTTTTCTTTTAACATTGTCTTTAAAAAAGATATATCAAATTTGTCATTACTCTTTATTTGACCTGTTTCAAGCAATTTATTTCTTAAATATGACATATTTGGTTTTATTCTTCTTGAAATATAAAATAACAAATCATAGTAATCTCTGCCTTTTACAGTGTTTTTATAAGTTCTGCAAAGAATAGCGTGCAATTTACCTGAAAACAAACTAGGTTCATCAAGAACAACGATTGGTGCATACTCAGGAACATCTATCCATTTAGTCTCAGCATCAAAACCTAAAGATGGATTACAATCTACTTCAAATTTTACTTTAATAACCTCATCTTTATGAAGTATATTTTTCATTTTCTCATCTAATTTCAAACTTATAAAAGTTTGATATGTATTCAATTTAGCAAACGCGCTTTCTATAGGTGATTTTACTTTTTTACTTTTTATAACTATTTCTAAATCAAGCCCATAAGATAAAGCAACTTCCTTTATTTTATTAATGAATTTATCTATTTTGAAACACTCATCAGCTTTATTCAACGTAAAATCTAAATCTTCAGAATATCTGTTCAAACCATAAAAAAGTCTCAGCGCTGTTCCACCATAAAATGATGCATACTTAAAAAATTCTGCTCTACTTAATCCTACTAAAACAATTAATTGAACAACTTCTCTTAATGCAGCCTTCGTTTCTTCAATTGTAGATGGATTATATTGTTTAATAAGTTGATCTATTGCTTTTGACATTTCTTATCTCCTTGAATTAATTTAATTAATGTTAATAAAGTATTTGAATGATACATTGGAGCTATTAATAAAATAAAATCGAAATTCAATTTATAAAAAAGATCTTCATCAATTCGTAAATCACTAAATAGCATCGTCTTTAAATCGCCAATAGTCCTTACAGGATATTTTTGATATAACATATCGCATAAAGCTTTCTCTTTATTGGCTATTTTGTATTTTATTCCATCTTCATTTAAACGATAATCTATCCCATATGGAAAAACCTCATTAGGAATACTTCTATATTCAAAAATGCGTTGGTTTGTCGAATATGTTTTATTGTTTTTTTTATTAAAGCATGCAGAAGTATAAACCGATACATATTCAGGTATTAATCCATAATAGCTAAGCGCATATTCATAGGATAAATAAGATGGAGCATAACAGATATTCGCAATAATAGGACTGTCAACTTTTAAATTGTCAGTATAAAGGCCACGTCTAATACGAATCAAATTATTTTTTTTACATTCAAGAGAAATCTTTTGATTAATATTTAAAATATTTTTATATTTATTTTTTAATGTTTGTAAATCGTAAATCATTGTCTATTCACCACGTTTAATATTACTATACAATATTTATTATGGTAAATAAACATTTAATATTTATTTGCATTTCTTTATTGGAACCGCACTACATATTCGATACAAAATGCGCCCCTACCCCTTATCCATTTAATGAGTGATCCTTATTTTTCTCTAAAAGAGACATGAAAATATCCAGCCTAACACGAGATAATTTATCAATTAATCAAAAAAACACCTATTTAGCAACATTTTTTGCACAAAAAAATATGATACAAATTGTATCATACTTATCGTTCTAATATGGCGCGCTTGATGGGAGTCGAACCCATGACCTCAACCTTCGGAGGGTTGCACTCTATCCAACTGAGCTACAAGCGCATCATTTATTACTATAAACTATTTTGGAAAAGAGATAGTTTTCTTTTGAAAAAAAGTCCACTACTTGATAATAAAACTTGCGATGGCAAATAGAAGAACCACGCAAAATTAAAAGGGAGATGAGCGAAGATATAAAGGAAATGCGATTGGCTGAGAGCAAGAATATCGCATAGAGTGGATAAGCCAATAAAAATATCGCATCCG
>JBAYZW010000100.1:0-3968 GCA_041672305.1 Bacilli bacterium | reverse complement strand
TTTGGGTATGATAAACTTCTTGATAAATTATATTTGACTTGATTAGTTCATCATGGGTGCCGATGGCGTTAATTTTTCCATCGTTCATGATGATAATTTGATCTGCTTCTTCAATTGAAGAAATACGTTGAGCGATGACTATTTTCGTCATATCAGGTAAATCATTTTTGAGCCCTTTTCGAATCAGACGATCGGTTTTGGTATCGACCGCCGAAGTGCTATCATCTAAGATTAAAATTCGTGGTTTCTTTAAAATGGCGCGAGCGATACATAATCGTTGTTTTTGACCACCTGAGACATTGGTTCCACCTTGTTCAATACGCGTTTTTAAACCATCGGGCAATTGCTTAATGAATTCTTGAGCTTGAGCAATTTGACAAGCCTTTGTCATTTCCTCTTCAGTGGCTGTTTCGTTTCCCCATTGTAAATTGCTTGCAATAGTTCCTGAGAATAAGACATTTTTTTGTAAAACAACAGCGACATTATCGCGAAGAACTTTTAAATCATATTCTTTGACATCATGACCGCCAACAAATATGTCACCTTCTGTCGCGTCATAAAGGCGAGAAATAAGGTTGGCGATGGTGGTTTTTCCAGAACCAGTTGAACCTAAAATGCCGATGAACTGTCCTGATTTAATATGGATATTGATATTCTCCAAAGTATTTTTCTCTGCTTTTAAAGAATATTTGAAATTGACTTTATTAAAATTGATTGAGCCACTTCTCATAGCCATAATAGGATTGGTCGGGTTTTTAATTGTTGATTCCTCTTGCAGAACTTCACCAATTCGGCGCACACCTTCTAATGACATGGCGAGCATGACGAGAATAGCCGCAATCATCAATATTGACATTAGAATTTGAATGCCATAAGTTAATAAAGCTGAAAGTTGGCCAATTGAGACGCCATTAAAAATCGCAACTGAATTAGTGGCATCCCATCCTGCAGTAGTGGAAATCAAATAAGAGCAAATAGACACGACTAATAAATTAGAGATATGAATTGTGGTGTTCATCAAAGGATTATTCAACGAAATTAATTTTTCGGCTTTAACAAAATCAAATGTAATGTTATTACTAGCCGTATTAAATTTCTCTTTTTCATAAGTTTCTCTTACATAAGACTTAACGACGCGGATTCCCGATATATTTTCTTGCACAGATTCATTGAGTTTATCGTAGCGTTTGAAAACGCGAGTAAAGATTTTCATCGCTCCACGAATGATAAAATATAATCCAATTCCTAATAAGGGAATAAGAGCAATAAAAATCCAGGCTACCACGCCTCCCGTCACGAAAGCCATAACGCCAGAGAAGAGCATCATTAAAGGAGCGCGAAAGACGATTCTTATGCACATTTGAAATGATTGTTGGACGCTTTGAATATCAGTTGTCATTCTTGTGACGAGAGATGAAGTCGAAAATTTATCAATATTGGCAAAGGAAAATGAACCTATTTTTTTATAGAGATCACTTCTTAAATTAGTGGCTAAACCAACCGATGCTTTGGCAGCAGTTCGGCCTCCTCCTACTCCAAATAAGAGCGAGAACATCGCCATAGTAACCATAACGACAGTTAACCACAATAAACTAATTTTAAAGGGAAGATTATCAACCTCATACATCGTGGTAAAGTCAGTAATTCCTCCTGTCATAATAGCGATATCAATAAATATTGACATCACAAAAGGTAGACAACTCTCCATCAGAGTTTCTCCTACCATAAAAATTGGTGTTAAAATAGCGTATTTTTTATATTGACGGACACTTTTTAGTATCAGCTTAACTTTCTTCCACATCCTATTTCATTCCTTCCATGTTGTCGATCATATGCTTAAGGCTTTCTTTAATGCGATCTTTTTCATCCTTGGCGAATCCTTTTAATAAGATTTCTCGCATCTCGGCGTTGGCGCTTTTAAAAGTCGAGACAGTCTTCTTTCCTTTTTCTGTGAGAGTTATCGCGTAACCATGACTACGATCATCTTTTTGAATAAATTCATTATTAATCAAGCGATTAACTAAACCGCTAACAGTTGATTTTGTTAAGCGAAAACGCTCTTCAATATCACTTTGCCGAACAGTCATTTTTAGAACATTTGTGTGGTAGTTGATAAAAAAGACAATTCTTCCTTGCTGCCCAGTGAGTCCTAATTTCTCCAATTTGGCATTGAAAGACAGCTCTAATTGCTTATTGAGATAGCGGAATAAACCGAGAATTTCTGCTTCTTTAATATTGCAACATTGATTTTCTTTTTTCATATGTGAAATAAGTGTAAGGTTCGTATGCGAACTTGTCAATATGAAAAATTAAAAAAAACGTTCAATGACAATCAATCGTGAGCAAGTTATAATTTTAATGCCATCAATAATTATTAAGAAAAGAAAATTATGAAAAAAAATATCAAAACATCCCTTTCTTCTTTTGAAACTATATCTTTAAATAATAGTGCAATCACGACAAGCAATAATCTGATAATATTGACAAAAATAGCTTTTGCTTCTTATTTTCTTCACTTTATTACAAATAGAAAGTTAACTTATCGAGCGAATGATTTTTTGAGTCTCGTCTCTTTGTTTCGAACTTTAACATTGAGCCTTATCAATCAATTTGCTAAAAGTGGTAAACTGAATGATAGAGTATCTTTTGATCGCTTGTTTAATGTCGATGGTTACTCTTCCACAAACCCTATTATTGCGGTGACGGAAAATTAATATTTTAAAGGAGTTTATATGAAAAAAAGTTTAAGATTTCTTCCTCTAATCTTAATTGGAGCCTTTGGCTTATCGGCTTGTAATTTTGATTTTCTTAAAATTTCGGTTCAAGAGATTACTCTTAGCGAGACTGAATTGATTCTTGCCCCTCAGCAAACTTATCAATTAACGGCAGATATTTATCCCGCTAGTGCGACAAACAAACAAATCGAGTGGTCATCTAGTGATAGTTGTGCTTCTATTGTTGATGGTCTGATAACCGCGGAAAGCGAGGGCAACGCCGTCATTACTGCGGCCGCTACTGATGGCAGTGGAATAACAGCGACATGTGATTTAACTATTCAACAAATTGATGTGACAGGTATTACTCTTTCTCCTACCTCTTTGGAATTATATGTTGGGCAACAAAGTACTATTACTGACACTGTTCTTCCGACTAACGCTTCGAATAAAAATGTTACATGGGCGAGCACAGATGAAAGCATTGTCACGGTTAATAACGGTAATGTCGAGGGTCAAGGAGTTGGCGATGCGACCATTACCGCTACGACACAAGAGGGCTCTTTTTCTGCCACATGTGCAATTGCCGTTACTGAAGCACCTGATGTTACTAAAACTTCAATGGATTCTAATTATAGTGACTATGTGACTCATAATGCTTTTAACATTGATGGTTGCCCGACGACTGGAACAGGTAAACTTCTTGTCATCCCTATTTGGTTTACAAATTCAAACACATATATTACAAGTTTAACAAAGAAGGCTAATGTTTTATCGGATATTCAAGCGGCTTATTTTGGCACTACTTCTCAAACAGGATGGAATAGTGTTGAGACATTTTATGATACCGAATCAAAGAGTGCTCTTTCTTTAGAAGGGACAGTTTCTGATTGGTACGAATGCGGTCAATCATCGACAAGTTACTATAGTGATTCAACTGGTGGTGATAATACTATTTCACTTGTCAAAACAGCTTCTGATTGGTATTTTGCTAATCACACTAGCGAATCTCGAACCGATTATGATCGAGATGGGAATGGCTACCTTGATGGCGTTATGTTAATTTATGGAGCCCCTGATTATCGGGAATTGGGGAATGATAGCGCTCCTAATTTATGGGCCTATTGTTATTGGATACAAAATGGGGAATTTAATTCTTCTACTAATCCTGGACCTAATGTCTTTTTCTGGGCTTCGTATGATTTTATGTATAGTGCAACCACCGCTTTATTAAGAGCGGGAAGTAGTTATGGG
>JBAYZW010000099.1:0-3976 GCA_041672305.1 Bacilli bacterium | reverse complement strand
GGGAAAGTTTATCTCTTCCAATGGAAAAAGGTTTCGTTTTATTGAAATATCGTTCTTTATCCATCGATATAGCAAAAAGTGATGGACGTATCATCAAAAATCGTTATCCAAAGCATTATCGTCAGTAATATTTTAATCGTTATGGTTAAAACGATATCTTTTAGAATATCTTTTAGAAAGATAGGCATGATCAATTGGACGCAAATGAAAAGAGATAGCTCTTTGAATTTCCTCTTGAACATGAGCGGCGATATCCTTCGTTGAAAGATCAACATAATCCCCTGGTTTAATGGGTTTCAAAAATTGAATAAAAATTGGAAATTTTTTATATTCAGGGCTCAGATGCAAGACTCTCGGTGTTCCATAAATAGCGGCGGGAACAATAGGAGTATTAGAACGAATAGCAGCTTTAAAAGTTCCGTGATGAAATTCGCTGCATAATGCCATTTGGTCAGTATTGCGTTTCCCTTCGGGAAAGATAACCCAATTTCGTGAACGATCATTTAAATTATCCGTTAATTTCATCATCGTCTTTAAAGATTGTTTAATATCATCGCGATCAATAAATAAACCATTCAAAATTTTGATGCACAAACCCACAAAAGGCATTTTTTCTGATTCAATCTTAGCCACAAAACTCGTTGGCTGATCAATAACGCACACAAAAGCCAGAGGATCGAAAGAAGAAAGATGATTACTAACAAGATAGAAAGGTTCTTTCAAAATATTCTCTTGCCCTTCCACATGAAATTCAACATTCAATGATTTCGCCACATGACGAACTAATTTTGCTAATTTTCTATACCGCAAACTGATGGGATAACGATCAGGATGTTTCGCATAGCGAATCATCCAAGTGAAATATGCCCACAAGATGGGAATTCCCTGGCAAACGACGGCTTTAATATAATGGCGCATAAGAATATTATATTCTTTTTTTCTATTTAGACAATTGAATGGTTTCAGCTAAAATATATAAACCGATTACAGAATCGCTTTCCAAATGACCGCGAATAACAATATATGCTCCTTTTTTAGAATTAATTAATGGATTCTTGTTATCTCTTGTCCAATACAAAGTTGGAATCATTGAAATAATATCTTCATCTGGTTTAAAGGTATCATTATAACTGGTTTTGATAAGACGAAATCGCTCATGAAGGACATCATCGAGATATCCCGTTAAAACAACACTGCTAATCATAAAATTACCCCCTAAAAAATTATAATGATGAAACAATATAAAAAGTCGCAAATTTATTTAAGATATAAAATATTAATAGAAATGGGAGGAATAAGAGCGTTTTTAACATAGACCTTATCTTCTCCGGTTAATGTTAGCGAAGTATAGTATTCATCAGTATCAAATCTTTGATTAGTATTTGTGGGATTAATTAAAATTAATAATTTACGATACTTCTTTAAATAATCATGCTTATCAGAATAAAGACAAAGTAAACCATTATCGCATGGAATAGTTTCAAAAACTTGTTCAATATCATTCTTCTCATCCAAATATAGATAAGGGAGAGCATTTTTTCGCCAATCAATAATCATTTTTAAGTAGGTCACCATACTAAAATGTAAATCCACTTGTTCCCAATTCATCTTATTAACACTAAGTTTATTATATGTGTTATCCAATCCAAATTTAGTCTGTCCAATCTCTTGCCCCATATGAATAAATGGAACACCAAAGGAAAGGACAACCAAGGCATTAGCGAGGCGAACGCGCTTATATAAAGTTGCTTCATCCTCTTCGCTGTTCGAAAGAGTTAATTTATCAAAAAGAGTGTTGTTATCATGACATTCCACATAATTAATCGATTGATGAGCATAGACGAATTTCGGTTCATAAGAATGATTAATTACTGAACCATGAATGACAAAATTAGCGCCATAGCGATAATTTATATCACCATTTATATAGCCTTTTTCCGTAATTTTATCATGGAAAGTAGGTCCCTTGATCACATCGCGAAACATCTCGTTGAAAAAGCCATAATTAGGAAGTAAAGCAGCATTATCTGAGCAAGCCTTTTCTTCCATGGGCAAATTAGCGTCCATATTCCAACCCTCACCATAAAAAACAAGGTCTGGCTTTCTCTTTAAACATTCGCTTTGTAGCATCTTCATTGTCTCAATATCCAAGAGTCCCATCAAATCAAAACGAAGACCATCAATATCATATAATTCGATAAAATTTAAAGCACTTTCAACGATAATTTTTCTCGCCATTGGTCGTTCGCTCGCAAAATCATTTCCACATCCAGACGATTGACATAAAAGACCATTTTTCTTTCGTCTAAAGAAGTAACCTGGAACTAATTTTTCGAGATTACTCTCAAAATATTCATAAACATGATTATAAACGACATCGACAATTGTGCGAATGTTGTTTGCGTGGAGTTTTTCCACCATAGTTTTAAATTCTAAAAGACGAGATAAGGGCTTCTCTGGAGCATTGGAATAACTTCCTTCAATGGCAAAAAAACTAATTGGATCGTAGCCCCAGTTATAGGCCTTTTCGCTGGCTTGATCAGGGACACCATGAAAATCAAGGATTGGATTCAATTGAACATGAGTAATACCGAGATATTTTAAATAATCAAGGCCAGCAGGATTATTTTTATCAGTGACACGCTTTTCTTCAACAAATCCACTATATTTTCCTTTTTCCTTAATATTAGTGTGCTTATCCTCAGTAAAATCGCGTACATTTGTCTCATAAATAATACAATCGAGCAAATTGTGAATAGGATTAGTAGGAATGATTTTTTTGATAGCTTGAACCTTTTTCAAATCAACCACTGCGGAATAATGACTATCCAAAGTAGTTCCACGAGCATATGGGTCGCGAGCCTGACGAATAACACCATTATTTTCTACAAGATAATAATAGCTAGCATTCTCATAGTCTCCTAAAATAGCGAGACTATAGATGCCTTTTTCCTCTCGACATAAATCAAAACTTTGAAAGTTTTGTCCATCGCGGCTAATTTTCAAGACAACAGATGTTGCTAAAGGAGCCCAAACATGAAAAGATGTCTCTTTTGGAGTATAGAAATTGCCGAGTTTCGCTTTAGGGCAAGAAAATAATTGATCCGCCTCATTAAAATCAATAGCCCGGCTATTATCGATAATTTGAAGAGGAAATTGTGGAATGGAGAGATAACATTTCTTTCCAAAAGGATAATCCTCGCTCATTTCTAATTCATAAAAATTAACGCGAAGATTGCTCGTATGTCGAATGATTTTAAGTGTCTCTTTCTTTTGATCTTCAATATATAATTGAAAAATAACATGATCAGGGATAATTACCTCGGTAAAAATAAGAAGAGTAATTCTTCGCAGGGAAATAAGCTGTGCTTTAACAAAATAATTCATAAACAATTATCCAATCGAACTATAATCATCACTTGATGGAACGCTTTCTTCCCGACTTGCTAAATCATGAACAATAACGCGACAACCTTTATTGCCTTCTACTTCGTTCGCCACAATTCCCTCTTGTTGCAAGCGAGTGAAGAAGCGACGAGCACGATTAAAACCGACAGCGCATTCTCCTTGAATACGTGACATCGACATATATTGTTGTCCCATCACCCATTCTTTAATAGCCTGGTATTTAGCTTCCTCAGCAGGATCTAAAGAAGCGTTAACGCGACCATTTGCTATCGCGTTTTGTCCTGCCTGAGCAGCTTCTTGTTCGAGGTTAAGGAAGCGCTCACTATAATTAGTCGGATAGTGCTCTTTAAGATAGCCAACGACGCGAAGAATTTCTTTTCTTTGAATAAAACAACATTGTAAACGCACTAATCCAACTCGACTGACAAGTGGAGATTGAACGAGCATATCTCCTTTGCCTAAGAGTTTTTCTGCTCCTCCTTCACCGAGGATAGTAATTGATTGAGTGACATTGGCGGTTGCTAAGGCCACATGGGTTGCTAAATTGCTTTTGATTGTTCCGGTGATG
>JBAYZW010000098.1:0-4005 GCA_041672305.1 Bacilli bacterium | reverse complement strand
GAAACGTTTTGATGACGCCATGAAAAAACAAGGCTCAACTTGCCAAGTTTTTGAGGGTTATGGCTTAACTGAATCAGTCGCTGCCATATCTATTAATACGTTTGAACATAATCGGCTCGGCTCCATTGGTTACCCTCTTCGCGGCGTCTCTTTCCGCATTGTCGATGAAAATGGACAGGAGCTTCCTCTTGGCGAAATTGGGGAAGTGACAATTAAAAGTCCTGCGACAATGGTGACCTATTTAAATGATGAAGCCGCTACAAAAAATGCTGTTCGCGATGGCTGGCTTTATACTGGCGATCTTGGTTATATGGATAAAGATGGTTATATTTTCTTCAAGTTGAGAAAGAAAAGAGTTATTAAGGTTTCGGGTGTCGGTGTTTTCCCGACCGAAATTGAAGCTTTGATAAATCATATTCCAGGCGTGAAGAATTGTTGTGCTGTTCAAATTCCTGATCCTCGCTTACAAGCCGCTGTTAAAGTTTTTGTAGTGGCTGATTATTTTGATGAACAAGAAATGATTAACCAAATTCTTGATACTTGTCGAAAATATCTTATTCGTTGGGCTGTTCCAAAAGAGGTGGAGTTTATTGATAAATTGCCTATGACGATGTTTAATAAAGTCAACTTTGTTAAATTGCAAAAAGAAGAAGATATGAGACGTCAAAAGAAAGAAGACAAATAATGAAAAAAAGATATTTACCTTTTATTTTATTGAGCGTTTTTGCTTTATCAGCTTGTGATTTTAATTCCCCTATTCATCAAACTATTAATGTAATAGGTATTAACTTGAATGAATCTAGCATTACTCTTGAAATTGCTGAAACGGAAACTTTAGTTGCAACTATTACACCTAGTGATGCTACCAATCAAAATGTTAATTGGACAATTAGCGATAGCGACATTGCCACAGTCACTCAAAATGGTTTAGTGACTGCTTATTCGGGTGGACAAACCACAGTCACAGTCACAACGGTGGATGGAAGCTTTACTGATACTTGCCTCGTTACTGTTAATTCTCCTGTTGATATTTACGCGGTCTCATCGGTTAGTCTTAATCAAACATCGCTGGCGATGATAATTGACGATACTACAACATTAATACCGACAGTCTTTCCGAACACAGCCACTAATAAAAATGTTACTTGGTCAAGTTCAAATAGCGCGATTGCTTCTGTAGATAATAGTGGATTATTATCAGCTGTTGCCGAAGGAAACGCGACGATTACTGTCACAACAGTGGATGGTGGCTTTACCGCAACTTGTGCTGTCCGTGTCAGCTCAGACATCAACAATCCCGATCAAATGTGGGATGCCACTCAAGACAGTCAAAGAACAGGTACTAAAAATCTTGATTTTTATAATTTAAATGATTTTCATGGGGCGACTGAATTTGATGACGATAGTTATGAACCTGGTATTAAAAAGCTCTCGACATATTTAAAAAATGCTCAGTCACAAAACGAAGATGGCTTTGTACTAACTAGTTCAGGAGATATGTGGCAAGGCAGCGCTGATAGTAATATTACCCGTGGTCGCTTAGTCAATGATTGGATGGGTCTTCTTGATTTTTCGGCGATGGCCTTAGGCAATCATGAATTTGATTGGACGATTGATGTTATTAACAACAATCAGGCTTCCGCTACCTTTCCCTATTTGGCTTGCAACATTATTGAAGATGACACTCATGAACCTGTAAGTTGGGCTCAACCATATACGACTATTACTCGAAAAGGCGTTCATATTGGTATTATTGGAGCAATTGGTGAAGGCATCACAAATGATATTTTAGCTACCAACGTCGAGGGTTTATCTTTTGCCGACCCAACAAGCTATGTCTCACAATGGTCGACATATTTACGTTCTAATGGTGCGGACATTATTCTTTATTTGCTCCATGATAGTATCACTAACATTTCCTATACCGAAGGCAGTGCCGTGGATGCTATTTTTGGTGGTCATACTCATACTGGTGAAACCAATGTTGATTCGAGTAGTTATTCCTATGTTGACACTAGTTTTTCCGCTCCCGCCATTCAAGCCTGGTCAAATGGCAAAGATGTTGGCCATATTTCTTTAACTTATAATTTTTCTACTTCTAGCATCAGCAGTGAGGATGGTGAGATTCTTGATACTCGTTCCTTCACAATTGGCTCGTTAGTGGATGATAGCGCGACCGCTACTCTTTATCAAACTTATTTAGATAATGAAATTTCAGCGATTAAAGATGCGGTATATCTTGAAGATGGTCCAGGCATTGATAGAAATGATATTCCCAATATCTATAATCAATATGCTTATAAGTTTTTTAAAGATGTGAAAGACACTAGCGATGCCTATGACATCTTTGCTATTCAAACAAATAATGCTCGAGCTTCTATTGCGAGTGGTGATATTACTTATGGAATGATTTATAAGGCTTTACCTTTTGACAACTATCTTTATCTTGTCAGTGTCAGAGGCTCTGATATCGTTAATACTCTATCAAATTATGGGTATTTCTATCTTCCATCACAAAACTCTCAAGTCAGTGGATATAATCTTTCTAGCTATGTTAATTCCTCACAGACATATTACATGTTAATGATTGATTACATTGCTTTAAAATCTCCTTACTGTGATGTTGTAACACCAGTTGCTACTTATACTGAAGAAGCGGCTTTACCGCGCAATATTGTTAGCCATTATATTGGCTCTTATCCATCAAATATTAATTAATCGACATAATTGCGATCAAAATTGATGACTAAAAAATAATTGGGATTAATCTTTTTGAATTCTATTTTTAGATACTGCAAAAGTTCGTCATTACTGATTTTGCTTTCAGTGGGAATGACAACATCAAATAAAATATTGGTGTGAGTCGGTCCTTCTACCATTCGAAAATCATGAAATGAGAGTTTTTCGCCTTCAGGGAAATGAGATAGTATCTCTTTAGTCTTTATTTTTAGTTCGTTTATTTGAGGTGAATCGATAACGATGGGATCCATATGAATAGTTAGTAGAAAATTATATTTAGCGCTAATCTCTTTCTCGATATTATCAATTAAATCATGAGAAACTAAAATATCTCGATGATAATCGACTTCGACATGAATGGTCATAAATAATTTGGTAGGACCATAGGAATGGCACATTAAATCATGGACACCGAGAACATTTGGATAGGCGAGAATATCTTGAACGACAGCATGAACTAATTTGCTATCGGGAGTTACGCCAATCAGAGGATTAGAAGTTTCAATTACTAACTTAATGCCAGTAATAATGATGAAAATAGAAACGGCGAGACCCATCCATCCATCGATGTGGACATTATAACCATTAATGTAAAAAAGATATTCAATAATTGTCGCCACTAAAACAGTGCTAGTGGTAATAACATCATTGATTGAGTCCTGAGCGGAGGCTTTTAATGAAACGGAGTCGATAATTTTTGCCATTTTCCGATAAAAAAGTCCTTGGAAAGCTTTTGTGATAATAGCCACTCCCAAAATAATAAACATCGCAATGTTAACTGTCGGATTAGAATAATCAGTGCCACCATTATTAATTAATTTCATAACGGACGTATAACCTAATACTATGGCGATAGCGATGACGACAAAACTAATAATTAAACCAGCGATGTATTCAATTCTTTCATGGCCAAAGGGGTGTTCCTTATCAGCAGGTTTGTTTGCTAATTTAAAACCAAAAAGATTAACAATGCTACTTCCCATATCTGTTAAGTTATTCAGAGCATCAGAAATAATGGAAACAGAAAAAATTAAAATGCCGACCGTTAATTTGAAAATAACGAGAAGTAAATTGGTAATAATACCAACGATAGAAGCTAAAAAACCATGCTTCTGACGCACATTAGGGTCCTCAACATTTTGGTAGTTTTTAATGAAGATTTTGCGTAGTAAATTAACCATAGAGCGTATTATAGCACATTAAAATAATAAGGTATTTATTTATTATAAAGTATATACTATCTTCGTTGCGGTTATGGCGGAACTG
>JBAYZW010000097.1:0-4010 GCA_041672305.1 Bacilli bacterium | reverse complement strand
AAAAAAGCCAAGAGATTTTTTAGTTTTATTCGGTTTCCATTTACTAACGAAGCCAGTCGATCGTTATCGTGATTTTCGAGGCAATTAACACGTAAAATAGAGGAAGGTTGATTGAGGATGTTAATGGTTCGATCAAGAGGATCACCATATTTTAAATAGCCTTGAAATTCCCGGAACCAGTGGTAGTTATAAAGCGAATCAAAAGTGGGCACTAAGTCTTCATCTTTTGAAGCATAATAATTTTGACTAATAAGCCAATGATAGAATGATGGATCAATGCTCTCACCAAGGAAAATGATCTCTGATCCTAAAATGGCACGTGCCCTTTTAAAAAAGGAAAGAGGAATCATCGAGGCCACATCAAAACGGAAGCCGTCAACTCCTTGCTTAATCCAGTATTGCAAGACACTTAAAAGATAATTCTGAGTTACTTCTTTATCAACATCTAAATCGACGATATCACTCCAATTGCCAATGCGATTACCCAATTTATTATTTTTGTAAAAATAAAATTCAGGATGTTCCTTGACTAGAACATTATCAGGAGCAGTATGGTTAAAAACCATATCAAGAATAATTTTCATTCCCATTTGATGAACGGATTGACAGAGTTTATTGAAATCTTCGAGGTTACCTAAGTCTTTGGAGATGGAAAAATAGTCTTGGCTAGCATAAGGAGAACCACATGTACCTTTGCGATTTAATGCGCCAATTGTATTGATGGGCATGAGATAAATAATATCGATACCGAGAGCTTTTATTCTCGGCAAATCACTCATGATATTGAGAAATGTACCTTCCATAGAATAATTGCGGGGGAAAATTTGATAGATGACCTCATTACTTTTTTGCATAGCGATATTCTAGCATATTTTTAGGGGAAAGCAGCGCTAAAATACAACATTTAAACTGGGTTAGTAAAGAGAAATGCAACATACTTTTATACACTGTCTAGTTTTTATCTTTTTTCCTCTTGATAATGTAATTATTTCCGATATTATAAGGGCACAAGTGTTTCAGATTGATAATTTTACTGTTTCACTTTCTTATCACTAAAAACGTGAGTAGCGTTTTTCTATCACCTAATTAAAGGAGAGCTTTTTATGTTAAAAGTAAAGAAAAGGGATAAAACCCTAGAAGAATTTAATATCGCCAAAATTGGTAGTGCCATCGAGCGAGCCTTCATGGCTGAGCATAAATTCTTTAATAAAGATATTGTTCAAATGCTAGCCTTGCGTGTCACGGCTGATTTTAATGCCAAAATCAAAGACGAAACTATCAATATTGAAGATATTCAAGATAGTGTGGAAGTTGTCTTGATTCAAGCCGGCTATGTCGATGTGGCGAGAAGCTATATCATCTATCGAAAGCAACATCAACAATTACGGGAAATCAAAGCTACTAACCTCGATTATAAGAATGTTATTGATAATTATTTAAAAATCAACGATTGGCGCGTTAAAGAAAACTCAACTGTTACTTATTCCGTCGGAGGTTTAATTCTCTCTAATTCGGGCGCTGTGACAGCTAATTACTGGCTTAGTGAGATCTATGACCCGGAAATTGCTAGTGCTCATCGCAATGCCGACATTCATATCCATGATCTATCCATGTTGACTGGCTACTGTGCTGGTTGGAGTTTAAAACAATTAATTAAAGAAGGTTTGGGTGGTGTTCCAGGAAAGATTACCTCTTCTCCCGCTAATCATTTGTCAACTCTTTGTAATCAAATGGTTAACTTTTTAGGCATTATGCAAAATGAATGGGCAGGTGCTCAAGCCTTTTCAAGTTTTGATACATACTTAGCTCCTTTTGTGAGAAAAGATCAACTTTCTTATAAGGAAGTTAAACAATGCATTCAATCTTTTATTTATGGAGTTAATACTCCATCTCGCTGGGGCACTCAAGCTCCATTTAGCAACATTACCCTTGATTGGGTGGTTCCCAATGATATGGCGGAGCTCAACTGCATTGTCGGTGGTAAAGAGATGGACTTCAAATATAAGGACTGCGTTGAAGAGATGGCGATGGTCAATCGAGCCTTTATTGAAGTGATGATTGAAGGCGATGCCAATGGACGTGGCTTTCAATATCCAATCCCTACTTATTCCATCACCAAAACTTTTGATTGGAGCGAAACGGAAAATAATAAACTTCTCTTTGAGATGACCGCCAAATATGGCACCCCATATTTTTCTAACTATGTTAATAGTGATATGGAACCAAGTGATGTTCGCTCAATGTGCTGCCGTTTAAGGCTTGATTTACGAGAACTGCGCAAAAAATCAGGTGGTTTCTTTGGCTCTGGTGAATCAACAGGATCGGTCGGTGTGGTGACAATCAACATGCCACGACTCGCTTATCTTTCAACTGATGAAAAGGATTTCTATACTCGCTTAGATAAAATTATGGATATTTCGGCTCGTTCACTTAAAGTAAAGCGCAATACTATTACCGCTTTATTAGAAGCGGGTTTATATCCTTACACAAAACGTTATCTCGGATCTTTTAGCAATCATTTTTCCACGATTGGTTTGGTCGGAATGAATGAGGCATGTTTAAATGCTCGCTGGATTAAGAAGGATTTGTCTTTTCCCGAATCAATTAAATTTACAAAAGATGTTCTCAATCATATGCGAACGCGCTTATCTGATTATCAAGAATTATATGGAGATTTATATAATTTAGAGGCTACTCCTGCGGAGTCAACAGCTTATCGCTTAGCGAAACACGATAAAGAACAATACCCTGATATTATTACTGCCAGTGAGAATGGCCACACCCCTTATTACACTAATTCATCTCATTTACCTGTTAATTTTACTGAAGATATCTATAAAGCTCTCGATATTCAAGATGGGTTACAAACTCTTTATACTTCTGGGACCGTTTTTCACGCTTTCCTAGGACAGAAACTTCCTTCTTGGAAATCGTGCATGAATCTAGTGCGGAAAATTGCGGAAAATTATCACATTCCCTACTACACAATGTCTCCAACTTATTCAATTTGTAAAGAGCATGGCTATTTAGATGGTGAACAATTTATCTGTCCAATATGTGGCAAGAAAACAGAAGTTTATTCTCGTATTACTGGCTACTATCGTCCAGTTCAAAATTGGAATGATGGCAAAACGGAAGAGTATAAGAGCCGCGAAAAATACGATGTTGCCAAGAGTCACATTACTCATTCAGTGCAATGCGATGTGAAAGAAACGCCAAAAGAAAAAATTCAGCCAATTCTTAAAGAAAAATTATTATTCGCCACCAAAACATGCCCAAATTGCAAGATGGCTAAGATGCTTTTAGCAAAAGCGCATATTGAATATGTTTTGATTGATGCTGAAGAAGATCGTGAAATGAGCGAACGTTATAATATTACAAAAGCACCGACTCTTATTGTTCCAAATGAAACAAGCTATGATGTTTATGAAAACGCTTCAAACATCAAGGGATATATTGAAAGTATTGCCAAATGATTTACGACATTTTGATTATTGGCGGTGGTCCAGCGGGGATGAGCGCCGCTCTTTATGCTTTACGAAGTGGCAAGACTGTTTTAATTCTTGAAAAAGAAAATTTCGGCGGTCAAATTGCTAATTCTCCGCGCGTTGAAAATTGGCCATCCACAAAAGAAATAGCTGGTCTTGAATTTTCGGATCATCTCTTTAATCAAATTACTGATTTAGGTGCTGATTTTGAACTCGAAGATGTTCAATCAATTGAAAAGCAAACCAATATGTTTGTTATCAAAACAAACTATCAAACTCATCAATCTCGCACTGTGATAATCGCTAGTGGTGTCACTCATCGTCAAATGAATTTACCTCATGAAGAGCAATTGATTGGCAAGGGCGTTTCTTTTTGCGCTGTTTGTGATGGACCATTTTATAAGGGACAGGAAGTGTATTTAGTCGGCGATGCAAATACTGCTTTACAATACGCTCTGCTTTTGGCAAATTACTGTCCCAAAGTCCATATGTTTACCTTATTTGATAGATTGTTTGGTGATA
>JBAYZW010000096.1:0-4088 GCA_041672305.1 Bacilli bacterium | reverse complement strand
AATCACTTCACGCTGCTGTTGTTGAAATTATTGTTTTAAAAGGTGGCAAGTGTCGATATACTACTGTGCAAAATTGGTCTACTAATATTATTAATTTAGTTACGCAAAGAGCTCTTGTTTATGAAAACGCTCAGATGGAATGGATTGATGGAAATATTGGTTCACAAATGAATATGAAATATCCCGCTTGTATTTTAGCGGGCGAAGGCGCGAAAGGAACAGTCATTTCAATTGCTGTCGCGGGAAAAAATCAGCAGCAAGATGCAGGAGCAAGAATGATTCATTTGGCCTCAAACACAACTTCCACAATTATTTCAAAATCAATTGTCAAAAATGGGGGTGTGGCAAATTATCGCGGGACTGTTCGCCATGAAAAAAATGCGCGCAATTGTCGTAGCCATGTCGAATGTGACACTTTGATGCTTGATGAATTATCACAAAGTGATACAATTCCAACCAACGAAGTCAAAAATAATACTTCTTATATTGAGCATGAAGCCACAGTTAGCAAAATTAGTGAAGAACAATTGTTCTATTTAATGTCGCGTGGATTAAGCGAAAAAGAAGCGATTCAAATGATTGTGATGGGTTTTATTGAACCTTTCTCACGTGAATTGCCGATGGAATATGCGGTGGAATTGAATCAACTGATTAAACTGGATATGGAAGGTAGCGTTGGTTAATGAGTGATTATGAGGTTATTGTTGTCGGTGGTGGACATGCGGGTTTAGAAGCCGCTTTTGCGTGTGCTCATAAAGGTCATTCCACTCTTTTGGTAACTCTAAATATTAAAAAGATGGGCAATATGCCATGCAACCCATCAATTGGTGGATCGGCTAAAGGTATCGTTGTTCGTGAAATTGATGCCCTTGGTGGAATGATGGGAATTGGTGCTGATCATCATTATTTGCAAATGAAAATGCTCAATACTGGTAAAGGTCCAGGGGTTCAATGCTTGCGTGCACAACAGGATAAGTTAGAATACCCTGAATATATGCAAGAATTAGCTCTTAATTGTCCAAATTTGACAGTTAAGGAAGGAATGGTCATTGGTGTTATGCATGACGAAAATCATGTTTTCGGTGTGACATTATCAGGTGGCGAAAAAATAACATCGCAGGCTGTCATTCTTACGACTGGAACATATATGGAGAGCAAGATTTTCCGTGGGCATGAAATTAGGAACGAAGGTCCTGATGGAGAAAAGCCTTCCTTAGGCCTATCACCATATCTACGAGATATGGGCATAAGCACTTATCGTTTAAAAACAGGAACTCCTCCGCGCATTGCTCGCGAGTCAATTGATTTTTCACAAGGAACGATTCAAACTGGAACAAAAGGAGAATTAGGCTTCTCGTTTGAAACAAAAGAGTTTGTGCCCTTTGATGAACAAATCCCTTGTTATTTAATCTATACCACTCCTGAAACACATGCTTTAATTCGCGCTAATCTAAAAGAAACAGCTCTTTTTGGTGGATTAATTAAAAGTGCCGGTCCACGATACTGTCCATCTATTGAGAGCAAATTAGTTAATTTTCCAGATAAGGATCGTCATCAACTGTTTCTTGAGCCTGAATCTCGTTATACCAATTCTATTTATTTACAAGGTTTCTCGACTTCAATGCCAATTGATATTCAAGAAAAGATGGTGAGAACTTTACCTGGATTTGCCAATGCACAGTTTCTTAAATATGCCTATGCAATTGAATATGATGCGATTCACACCAAAGAATTTGGTCCCTCTCTCGAAATAAAAAAATGGCCCGGCTTATACATCGCTGGTCAAATTTGTGGTACATCGGGATACGAAGAGGCGGCTGGATTAGGTTTATTGGCAGGTATTAATGCATCTTTAAAATTGGAAGGTAGAGAGCCATTGATTTTAAGAAGAGATCAATCTTATATTGGTGTGATGATTGATGATTTAGTTACTAAAGGAACTCAAGAGCCTTATCGTTTGATGTCATCTAGAGCTGAATATAGACTTTTATTGCGGCATGACAATGCCGATCTTCGCCTGACTGAAATTGGATATAACATTGGTTTAGTGACTAAGGAGAGATATCAGCTTTTTCAAGATAAAGTGAGTGTCATAAAAAGAACCATTGATATTTTAAAAAATTCTTATATTGGTGTTAAAAAAGAGATTAACAATTATCTTCTTTCAATTGAATCAAGCGAATTAAAAGGTGGTGTTCAAGCCTTCGAATTATTGCGTCGTCCGAATGTCAAATTAAGTAAAATTCGCGAATTTATCCCAGAATTGCGGGATATTTCATTAGACAATAATGTCATGGAAGAAATTGAAATCATGGCCAAATATGAAGGATATATCGCTAAACAAAAGCATGAAGCAGAAGCGATGCGAAAAATTGAAGAGATGAAAATCCCTCCTTATTTTGATTATTTAAATATGGATGGACTTCGCATTGAGGCTCGTCAAAAATTACAAGCTATTCGACCTTTAACTATCGGTCAGGCTTCGCGTATTGCGGGCGTTAATCCATGCGACGTGTCAATACTAATACTTAATGTTAGAAGGAGTCTTACTCATGAATAAACAAACATTAAAAGAGTTTCTAATCTCTCGGTGCATTTCTTGCGATGATAATCAAATTAATCAACTTGAAGAATTAATGCGTCAAACACTAGAGACAAATAAATTATTTAATCTTACCGCTATTACTGATCCCTCCATTTTTATGGAAAAAATGATTCTTGATAGTGCGATTGGCCTGTTTGATCAAGATTTAACAAATCTTAAAGTGATTGATGTGGGAACAGGAGCCGGTTTTCCTGGATTGGTTTTATATATTCTTAATCCCGAAATGAAACTCTCCTTATTAGATGCGACAAAAAAGAAAATTGATTATCTTCAGAATTATAGTAAAGAACATCAATATCACATTAATTTTATCAATGAACGCGCTGAAGAATATGCTCGTGGTCATCGCGAAGAATTTGATGTCGCCTATGCACGCGCTTTGGCGCCTCTTAATGTTTTGATAGAAACTATTGTTCCCCTTTTAAAAGTCAATGGCAAACTCATTGCTTTAAAGGGACCAGGTGCTTTTGAAGAGATTGAAAAATCAGGAAAAGCTTTCAAAAAGCTCAATTGTCATTTGCAGAAAATCTATGAAGAAACACTCCCAGAATCAGATGAAAAAAGATCCGTTATCGTTATTGTTAAAGATGAGATTTCATCAGAACAATATCCACGAAATTACAAAGACATTAAATCGCGACCCTTATAATATTTATTGAAATTTTTGTAATTGATATTCAATTGAGATATAATGTTCCACGAGGAACAAATATGACTAAAATTATCGCTATTGCTAATCAAAAGGGAGGAGTGGGAAAGACAACCACATCTATCAACCTTTCTTCCGCTCTTGCTCATTTTTCTCGTCGTGTCTTATTAATTGATATGGACCCTCAAGGCAATTCTTCACGAGGTCTTGGTGTGGATATTACCTTGATTAATAAATGTATTTTTGATGTTTTGACAGGCGATGCTGATATCAATACGACAATACGAAAAACAATGATTAAAACTTTGGATCTTTTGCCTTCGAAATTGATCCTTGCCTCAATTGACGTTGTGGCAGGAAAAACCGAAAAGCCTTTCTTCTTATTGAAATCGGCAATGGAACAAATTAAGAAAGAGTACGATTATATTATTATTGATTGCCCGCCTAGTTTAGGCTTTTTGACCGTCAACTCTCTCGTTGCTGCTCACACGGTATTAATTCCTGTTCAATGTGAATATTTTGCAATGGAGGCTGTTGCCCAGATTCTTTCTAGTGTCTCTCGTATTCAGTCGACATATAATCCCGACCTTGGTATTGAAGGCTTTTTAATGACAATGTATGATTCGAAAACGAGATTAGGAACGGAAATTACCACTCAAATTCGTGGACTTTTTAAAGAAAACACTTTTTTAACTCAAATTCCTCGCAATATTTCAATTCCCGAAAGTAACGCTAAAGGATTACCTGTGACCGTTTATCGTCCTAATAGTAGTGGATCACTAGCTTATTTTTCTTTAGCCAAAGAAGTCATAGATCATGAAGAAAGATAACAAC
>JBAYZW010000095.1:0-4130 GCA_041672305.1 Bacilli bacterium | reverse complement strand
AATCAAACAGGACGGCCCTATTTCGTAATCGGAATTCTCTAATCTTGCAAATGCTTTGATGTCAGAAGAACCGTAAGTAATTCCGGCTTTGCATTCGACCGGAGTTAATTTACCGTCTCTGAGAATGATAAGATCGATTTCGTTTATCTGGGAATCACGATAATGGAAGAATCCCGCTTCTTCCGAATTGTTCTTGTATGATTTCAAAATCTCATTCACTATAAAGGTTTCAATCATAGGGCCTTTGAGGTATCCGGCCATCAGTGTCCTGTAATCGAAAATTTTAGCCAAATAACACGCTAAACCGGTGTCACAGAAATACATTTTCGGATGACGCACTATTCGTTTAACTGTGGAACGTTCGGAATACGCCCGTATCAATCGAATTATCCCTCCGGCAACCAGTACTCCGGTCCAAGACTGTATGGTTCGTATGTTAACGCCTAACGTCTTTGCCACGTTGTTATAAACCAATTCCTGGCCTGTTAAAGAACTCATGAGTTCAAGAAATTCCATAAATTTGTTTTGATCCTTCAGATTTATTATCTGTGAAACGTCCCTGCTGATATACGAATCCACATAGTCCGAGTAGAATTTGTTGGTTTTGATACTGGGTTTTTCATATAATTCGGGATAATTTCCACGTATAACCATTTTATAAACTTCTTCGACAGAAAGGCTGACTTCCATGGATTTCCTGATGTTTTCTTTAAAATTTACTTCGAAAGGAGTTTCATCCCTGGATAAAATTTCATTCATACTCAAAGGAGACATGTCGATTATCGATATTCGGCCTGCCATCGATTGGGTTACACCGTCCATCAGATTATACACCTGACTTCCTGCAAGTATGTACATCCCTTCGTTGTGTCCCGTGTCATATTTCGCTTTGTCAACAATGGCTTCTATTGAATCCAACAACTCAGGTGCATACTGCACTTCGTCTATTATCAAAGGAGATTTATGGATGCTGAGGAACATGTCCGGATCTTTAGTAGCCATTGCCCGTTCAGATCTGTCGATTAAAGAAACATAACTGAAACCGTGCTTTTCCGCTATGTGTTTACATAATATTGTTTTGCCAACCTGTCGGGCACCTGTTATTAAAGTCACCGGCTTCAAACGAATGCTTTCTTCTACGGTCTTTAAGACAGTTCGATCAATCATCACCTAAATATTGACGTGTATCTATTTGTAATTATTGCAGTACGACTACAATTTTTACATAATAAAAAAATTACAGGGTGTATACAAATCGGTCTAAGAATACTAGGCAAGTTCAATTTTGGTAAAAGTAGTCCCCGCTCGTTCCCCGGAAATATTCAATAAGGCTTCACCTTCATCACAGGACATAAAATCATCTGCTTTTAATGCAGCTAATTCAATTTTTTTCATCACTGGACCATCTTCAGTGGGCATTACAGAGTAATAGCCTTCACTATCTCCATATGAGCCAGAAGCAGTAACATGGACCGAAAAATCATTTCCGTTTATATTGATATCAATAGTAATATCAGTTGTATTGGCAACACCGCCTTTGTAGATATGTGCATACAATACGGATTTCACACCCCGGGGTACTGTGACCTGGAAATCTACTGTACGATCATCCATAAACCATGTCGACGGAATTAAATTATTGTCTTCATCCTTTATGATGGAAGCTGAATACAGGGTATTCTCCAATTTTATCAGGAGATATAAATATATTAAAATCCGCCTCCGCCGCCTCCATCTCCAAACCGCCGGTGGCACTTTCCCTAAGCTAAACAAAATTATCATTAATAGTTACTGTTGCCATACCGAAGGCTAAAGGAATCGATAACATTAACGAAACGGCAAGTGTCGTAATGAGAATAAAATTGCTTTTTTACATCTTTATTCCTTAACCTTGATGTTGACTTAACTCCGTTTAATATGCGCCCAGGTTTATAGATATTTATAATAAACTCTATAAATTGAAATTAATCAGGATTATATTAAAGTTTTACAACAAAAGTTTTTTAATATAAAACTTTACAATGTTCTAATAACATTGTTCTAATAACATAAAGAAGATATTGATACCATATGTTCTCATAGGCCGAGAACATGAATTGAGTGAATTGGAGACGTTATACAATAGGGAAGGGCTGAAAAGTATCGCCATATGCGGAAGAAGAAGAAGAAGAATAGTCGGTAAAACTTCCCTGTTGATTGAATTCTGTAAAGAAAAATATATTTATTACAGGCAATGAAGTCAGTGAAAAAATTAACCTGCAAAATTACTCAGCGTCTCTGCAATCAACATTCCCTGATGCTTTTTTTGGAGAATTAACAAGTTTCAAAGATGCGTTGGACATCACTGTAAAGGCCTGCAAAGAAGAAAATACCGTATTAATAATCGATGAATTTCCTTTTCTGGTTAATGCCGTTCCGTATTTCCCATCTTTGTTTCAAAAATACATGGACCACAACTTTGCCGAATTAAATTTGACCGTAATTTTATGCGGATCTTCAATCAGAATGATGCACTATATCCTCAACGGAAAACAAATGCCTCTTTTTGGACGGTTCAGTCGCCAAATGAAATTAGAGCCTCTGAGTTACATACAATCCTGCGAATTCTTTCCGAAAATTGAGAATATTGAATGCGCCACGTATTTCGCTATATCCGGCGGAATTCCTCTTTATCTAAAATGGCTTTCGCAGCATGATACGTTTAAAGAGTCTTTGATAGAAAATTTCCTTCTGCCTTCGTCGGGTTTATTGGAAGAATCCGCAAACCTCATACGACAAGAGTTTACAAATTCATCAATACCCATGTCAATAATCTCTGCACTGGCCAACGGAAAAACTCAAATCAAAGAAATTTCCGAAGCCACCGGAATAGAGAAAGGGACCTGCTCAAACAACATATCGCTACTGATGTCTGTCGGAATTGTCAGAAGAGAAGTTCCGATGTCCAATTCTCGCAGAAGGGACGTTTATGAATTGAATGATGGCCTCTTCAGATTCAGGTATGGTGTTTTGGATAAGGTTCTCCCGTACATACGGACACATGATTCAGAGAGTGCATATGAAAAAATTGAAAAAATGCTTCCGGGATTTATGGGCAAACAGTTCGAAGAAATCTGTAAACAGTATGTGACAATGAACACAGAATACCGTACAATAGGCAAATGGTGGGGACCCGATTCTGAACTGAAAACCGATATTGAAATTGATATTGTCGCGATTGACGGAATCGATATTGCTTCCAACGTGTTGTTCGGCAGCTGTAACTTCAAATCTTCTCCGATGTGTGTGAAAGATCTGGATAATTTGAAAAGAGCGGCATCCTTTGTAAAGGGGTATACAAAACGGAGTTGCATTCTATTCTCGTTATCCGGGTTCGAAGAGAATCTTATTAAAAGTGCCAGAGATGAAAAATTAACTCTGGTGGATATGAATGAGCTCTACAAAAAGAGGAAATAATCACGCTTTTTGTTTAGAATAAAAAAAAAGAAAGTTTGGGTAAAGGGTTTAACCGCCGCCCGAAGGCATGTACTCAGAGATGTCGACCTCGCGGGCCGTGTCCTCTATGTCCTTGACGGACTGCATTTTGCCTTCGAACCTCTTTTCGCGATCTTTGTAAGCGACAGGAGTATATTCGGATTCGGCGGCCGGTTCAAGACTGTTCAAGTCGTAGAACAAACCGGTAAAGTCCAGTTTAATCCACGTTTTGCCGTCTCTTTCCCTGACTTCCGTCACCTTGCCCACCGTTGAGGTCGGCACATACTTCGCTATGTCGCCTACTTTCACGCGATCATCCCTTGATGACTGCAGTTCTTTCACCGGCAGGGACGAATTCCCTGAGACCGCCGCGACCGATCTCCTTCGTAATGTTTGCGAAGTCGAACTGGAGCGAGGGGTCGGCGAAAGCGACGCGTATGAACGGGTTGGCCGTGAAGGCATCTCCGCGGGCTGCGTGGGCTGCCTTGGGGATTCCGGTGTAACCGGACATGTGACCGACGTTCATTGCATAGTTGGGATAGTTGGGTCCACGGGCTTCCATGGGCAGACCTTCGTCAGATCTGTAAGCGAAGGAGTTGGCGGAACCGCACTGGTCCTGAAGGTCGAATCCGTAGAATCCGAGTCTTCCGAGCCTC
>JBAYZW010000094.1:0-4145 GCA_041672305.1 Bacilli bacterium | reverse complement strand
TATGGTTTCTTATCATGAAGCTAAAGAGTTATATGAGAAGAAACTTTTAACCTCTAGTTGCTGTCCAGCTTTCGTCGATTTGATTAAGAAAAACTATCCATCATTAACGGATGTCATGTCTTCTTCTTTGTCGCCGATGGCAACGATTGGTAAATATATTAAAGAGAACGATCCAAAAGCGATCACTGTTTTTATTGGTCCGTGTGTGGCTAAAAAGGCCGAGGCTTTAAAAGAAGAAGTCAAACCCTATATTAACTTTGTATTAACATTTGAAGAATTAGAGGCGATGTTTGACGCGAAAGAAATTGATATTAATGTCTTAGAAGAATCGTCCTTAGATAACGCTTCCTATTTCGGTCGTATCTTTGCTCGCAGTGGTGGCTTATCAGCTTCCATCAGTCAATCTTTAAAAGAGCAAAACATCGATTTTGAAGTTAAAGGTGTCATCGGTGATGGCGTGGATAATTGTAAATTGCTCTTAAATAAAATTAAAAATCCCCAAAGTGATATCAACTTTGTTGAAGGGATGGCATGCGTTAATGGATGCATCGGCGGTCCTTGTTCTTTATCTCATAGCCTCGTGGATAAAAATGTTATTGATCGCTATGGCAAAGAGAGCAAAGAGCAGACCATTAAAGCCGCTATATCTTCTTTTATCGATGAAGAATAATTATGAAAGTATTAATCGCTAGCGATATTCATGGTTCGCTATATTATGCTCAAAAGTTAATGCAGGTTTTTGATGTTGAAAATTGTGACACTCTTATTCTTTTAGGAGATATTTTATATCATGGTCCGAGAAACGATTTACCAAAGGAATATAATCCGAAAAGAGTCATTACTCTATTAAATCAATATGCTGATAAAATTATCGCCATAAAAGGTAACTGCGATGCTGAAGTTGATCAAATGGTTCTAGACTTTTTGTTGTATGATGATGTGAAGAAAATTGAGATTAATAATAAAATCATTTATTTAACTCATGGACATAGATTTAATCCTTCAAACACTCCCTCATATGTTAAAAGTGGTGACTATTTTATCTATGGTCACACTCATGTTCCTTTAAGGGAAACTATAAATGGAATCACTTATCTTAATCCTGGTTCTATTTCTATTCCCAAAAATAATTCCCATCATTCGGTAATAATTCTTGAAGGTGAAGAATTTAGGTTCGTTAATCTGGAGAATTACTAATAATATTTTATTATTTTTTATAAGACTAAATAAAAAAAGTTAGATAAGGAATGGTATCTAACTCATTGTCCTCAGTTGAACTTATTTTTATTATAGTTATATTACTTTGTTGATTCAATTTGTTTAGAAACAAAATCTCTTTTCAAAAAACATGTTTTTCTTTCATAAAATGCAATAATTAATAATAATTCGTTGACGAATAGTACTACTTATGACATTATTGTTTGAAGTTCAAACTATTTTAGGAGGAACTATGAATTCAAACAAAGAACAACTCAACCATTTCCTTGTCGTAACATTCAATACTATTTTAAGATTGGAAGAAAAAACGCTCGAGAATTTAACTAATAATCATCTATCTATTAGTGAAGTTCATCTTTTAGAAACTGTCTTTGATACTTTAAAGAATAAAGAAAACACCGCCACTAATATTGCTCATGCTGCGGGTATCACTCTTGGTTCGCTGACTACTGCAGTCAAAACATTAGAGAAAAAGGGATATCTTATTCGCGAGAGGGATGATAGTGATAAACGAGTCGTCCATATCACTCCTACTCCTATTGCCGTCTTTGTCAATGAACAACATCGTAAGTTCCATGAGAAGATGGTCAATGATATTGTCGCTAATCTCACTCTTGAAGAAGAACAGATCTTAATTGATGCACTATCCAAAGTGCAAAAGTACTTTAGTGTGCAAACTAAAGAAGCTTAATAAAGAAAGGAAATATATTATTATGTCAATTCGTATTGTTACTGATTCCACCTCAGAGATATCACAAGTCCAGGCTAAAGTTTTTAATATTGATGTCATCCCGATGACCATTAATTTTGGAGATGAATCTTTTATTGATGGAATCAACTTATCTAATCAAGAGTTTTATGAGCGCATGAGGGCGAGTGATAAACTTCCTAAGACAAGTTTAATTAATAGTGAACAATTCATGGAGAGGTTTAAGAAGTTTCCCGATGAAGATGATATCATCGGTATCTTTATTTCTAGTGAATTAAGTGGATCACTCCAATCCGCACTAATCGCGAAAGATAGTTTACCCACTAAGAAGATTCATATCATCGATTCACTGCAAGTTTCCTTTGGCTTGACAGCCATTGTTTTATACGCGATTCGCTTACGTGATGAAGGGAAAAGTGCTCAAGAAATTGTTGACGCTGTTGAAGAGGCTAAAAAGCGCATTGCCTTATTTGCTGTCATTGATGATTTAAAGTATCTCCGTCTAGGTGGAAGATTATCCAGTTCATCCGCCTTTTTTGGAACCATTTTACATGTCAAGCCATTAGTGCAAATCACTGAAGGCAAGGTTTTAGCGGTTCATAAAGCCTTAGGACTACATCGCGCCTTTGCCTGGCTCCTTGAACAATATCAAAGCGCCGATGTTGATTTATCAATGCCTCGCCTATTTGGACATTCAGATGCTGCAGAAACTTTAGATAGATTTCAAAAGTATGTCAGTCGACACAGTGATTTTCCTTTAGAAGGTGCCTTTCCCATTGGACCCACAGTTGGAGTTCACGCTGGTCCAGGAGCGGTGGGATTTTGCTTTTTCACCAAAGGTAAATAAAATTGAAATTAATCAAACTAGTTAAAATTTTATTTTAAAGATTCCTATTTTAGTATAAAAAAATTATCCTTTGTATCTCGCTAAATAAGTTATTGGATCAAGTTCAAAATGATCGGTAATTGCACCTTGAACTCTATATACTTTTGGATCGTGTTTTAAATCGTAAACTCGATAAATGAAGTATCGATTTTTAAGTTCTTTTGATTTTTCAATTTCACCTCGAGAAACTTGAAATTCAATATCGACTTTATTTGATGTTGTTTTAACTTCAATATAGATTTTTTTAATTTCTGTCCCAATTAAATCATATGATTCAATGTCATAACCATACCCATCAGATTTGACAGAAACTTGATTTATTTTGTTTATATACTTATTTAATCCTATCCGCTCTAATCTCTCTTTTTCATAGATGATGGCATATCCTTCTCCGTGGAGACCAGTTAAAGCATCTTCTTTTGCTTTTTTAACCCAATCAGTTTTTCGTATCAGTGGATTAGTAATTTCTCGGAAGCTATTTGAAGTATTAGCAAAAGGCTTTACTTCTCTAATTGGTTTAGAAAAATTAAATGGCTGTCCTTCAACTTCATCTAAAACTCCTCTTATTTTTTCGATAGCGATGTCTGATGAATCTTTTTGCTCATTTTTGGAAGATTCGTAAGTTACTATTCGCGCGATGATATCTTTATAAGAATCTGTACTCATATGAGCGTAGATAAAATCATAGATATCTATAAGATTTCTCAAATCTGAAATAATCATTTTGTCATCAAATTTTTTAGATTCATAATATTTAGACAAAATTGTTGTAGCTTGATAGCCATATCCTAAAGTTGATTTTGATGTAGCTCCAAGATTGATTTTTTCTTTAGAAAACAAATCCGTATTAATTTGCTTTTGGAAATATTTAACAACTTTTTTTACTGCATCGTATTTCTTTGATCTATACATCTCATCAAAATATGTTACTCCTTGACTTAATGTAAGATAAAATCCAGACATATCTTTTTTAAATAAGAAAACAATATATAAACCAAATTGAGCGCTTCTTGTAATGTTGATATTAAAAACACAAAGCCATGGATAATCAGTCTTGTTGCCTTGACCGACACTTCCTTTAAACAAGAGATCTTTTCTTGGAAACTCTGACTTTAAAAGTTGTGGGGCTTGGCGAACTAATGCGTCATATACAACGGAAGACGAAGAAACCTTTTTATTTCCGTCATTAAAATTTTCTAATACGCACTGAAATTGTTCTTTAATCATTCTTGCAGCTTAACAGATCTAGTGTTTTATATCAAGATCGTAGGCTAGTAAAACCCGATTGTTTTATAAAAAAGTACTATAAAATAAGAATTTTATCATTATATT
>JBAYZW010000093.1:0-4194 GCA_041672305.1 Bacilli bacterium | reverse complement strand
AAGAAAATAATATTGATGCCGTTGTCAATTTTGCTGCTTTGGCATGCGTTGGTGAATCCGTTTCGGATCCCCAAAAATATTACGAAAACAATGTCGTCAAAAGCAAAGTATTGCTTGATGCCATGGTTGAAACAGGAATTAAAAAAATAGTATTTTCATCATCCTGCGCAACATACGGAATCCCTCAGACGGTACCCATAACCGAAAGTGAAAAACAATGGCCGGTCAACCCCTACGGATGGACGAAACTTATTTTTGAAAGAATGCTGAGTGATTACGACAACGCATACGGACTGAAATATGTCAGTCTTCGTTATTTCAACGCAGCCGGTGCGGATGCCGACGGAGATATCGGAGAAATGCACGACCCGGAAACTCATGTTATTCCGATTCTTCTTCAAAACGCTCTCGGTTTACGGGACCGGTTCTATGTGTTCGGAACCGATTATGACACACATGACGGATCCTGTATCAGAGATTATATTCACGTCACAGATTTAGCCGATGCCCACATAAAAGCCGTTGAATATCTTTTCAGAGAAGAGAGAAGCGATTGTTTCAATCTCGGCACAGGGAAAGGCGTATCCGTTCTTGAACTGGTGGATTCCGTTCAGAATATAACAGGTAAAAAACTGAACGTGATTTTGGAAAACCGAAGAGAAGGGGATCCGGATATCCTTGTTGCGGACAACAGCAAAGCCAAAGAGATTCTCAACTGGAATCCCGTACATTCTTCGATTGAAAACATAATAAAAACTGCATGGAACTGGCACAGTAAGGTGGGAAGATGAAATACGATTATCTGATAGTGGGTGCGGGACTGTATGGTTCCGTCTTTGCCAACATAGCAAAAAAACATGGGAAAAAATGCCTTGTCATCGATAAACGCGACCACGTCGGAGGAAACGTTTACTGCGAAAAAATTGAAGGGATTGATGTACACAAGTACGGCGCCCACATATTTCATACCGCGGACGAAGAAGTATGGAAGTACGTAAACGGATTTGCCGAATTCAACAATTACGTTAACTCGCCCATAGCCAGAATCGGGGATGAACTGTACAACATGCCGTTCAACATGAACACGTTCAGTAAAATATGGAATGTGAAAACACCGAAAGAAGCAAAGGAAAAAATACAGTCCCAGATTCCTGTTTTGAACCATGATCCGGCAAATCTGGAAGAACAGGCTATATCGATGGTGGGCACAGACATCTTTGAAAAGTTGGTAAAGGGATACACTGAAAAACAATGGGGCAGAAGTTGCAAAGATCTTCCGGCATCGATAATAAGAAGACTCCCGCTGAGATTCACGTTCGATAACAATTATTTTAACGATCCCCACCAGGGAATACCCATCGGAGGATACACTTCAATGATTGGAAAAATGCTTGAAGGTATTGACGTGGAGTTGAATTGTGACTTTTTTGAAAAACACAGAGACTTCAAGAAAATCGCAGATAGATTGGTATTCACGGGGATGATAGACGAATACTTCAACTTCAGTCTGGGACATCTGGAATACAGATCTCTTAGGTTTGAATCAAGGATTGAGGACACGGATAATTACCAAGGTGTTGCTGTTGTGAATTATACGGGATCGGAAGTTCCGTATACGCGAATCATAGAACACAAACATTTTGAATTCGGAACACAGCCCAAAACCGTCGTGACCGAGGAGTATCCGGCAACCTGGAAACCGGGAATGGAGGCGTATTACCCCATCAACGATGACAGAAATGAAAAACTTTACAAGGAATATGAAATCCTGGCTAAGAAAGAAAAGGATGTCATATTCGGCGGAAGACTTGGCAGTTACAAGTATTACGACATGGATAAAGTTATCAGAGCCTGCCTGGATTGTGTAAAGGCAGAATTGTCAATTTAACATTGTCATATGCTACACTGTGATACCGAATCGACAGGCTGATTGACAGCACATAATAACGTAAAATATACTGAATGGGTCTGATGAATGCGATGTCATCAGGTAATCAGACGATTGCCGGCTCATCGGGATCTGTTCAGAAGTATCAATACAAGACCCAGTACTGTGATCAAAATAAACGATGTTATGAAAACCATGTTATCTTTTTCACGGCTTTCAATTTCAGTGTTTGCTCTGTCCTCTTCGTATCTCACGGCATCGCTCACTTCAATTGAAACAATCTCCGAGAATTCAGATGCTCCCGCAGAATTCACGGCCTTTACCATTAATCCGTACGCTGTATCCGACTCTGATGAAATATCACAGAATTCTTGATTTTCGATTGTCTCATACAGCTTCCAACTACCGTCATTCGATTTCATCCAAACCTCATAGTGTAACATATCACAACCGCCATCGAAATCGGGTGCACACCATCGCAATCTTGTACATTCATCGTCAAAAATCACTTCCAACCCAACAGGCGTTCCGGGATATGCCGCAATTATCGTGAAATACACTGTTTCTTCACCCATTTCAAGACGGTAGTTGCTGTTTTCAGAGTTCAAAGATCCGATGTTTATTCCATAACTATCAAGATTTTCGCCGGAAACTCTGTCGAGCTTCCCCGAGACGGACAGATTTTCAGAAAGCCTGTACTTCAAATCCGGATCCTCGTCAAAGTAACGTTTTTGCTGATCCTTTTCCGGATAAACGTATACTATTTTCGGGTTAATTTTCCATACCAGTTCCTTGATTTCATACGTCCCGTCGCTCCACACGAATCCTTCTTTCAACGTAAGGTTCACCATATGATTGCCGGCATCTTTCATGGAATAATCACCTGATACCCCGTATCCTTCATCAACGGGAAATCCGGTTTGATATTCTCCGTTGTAATACAAATCAAGAACAGGATTCGGAACATCCGTTATCATGTGCCAGATTGCTTTCATAATTACGTCATGCGCAGGCATGAATTCCGGAACATCCGGATTCCACCCTGCAAACATATGACCGTTCTTTCGCGGATCTGTGGGCTGAAGGATTTCTTTTCCTTCTTTCAATGTTGCAGATTCAACGACAACATCGTCCACGACGAAAGAGGCCGTATATGTTTCTTTCAACATTACCTCAACAATATTGCTTCCGGAACTCTCTCCTGCACAATTGGAAGCCGTTATTGAAAAGTTGTAAACAATCCCTTTTTCCAGACCCTCAATCCTGTATTCTGTGTCGGCAGGACCTATAGATGCAATTCTGGCATTGTCCCGATAAACGGCATATTCCGTGATTGCCGAACCCATATTATTCGGGATGTTCCAGATTAAAACTGTCCTGTCGTCCTCTTCAACAACTTTAAGAACGGGTGCTTCAGGAATCGTAAAGGGTGTTGCCGTCACGATGTCGCTCGGATTTCCCGAACCTGCGATATTGACCGCGGAAACACAGACTTCATATTCGGTTCCGTTGCTCAGATTCCCGATTTTCACTTCGAATCCGTTTTTAACGAACAATGTTGTCCATTCTTCGTTTCCTGATTTTTTATACAAAATCTCAAATCCCAGAATAATCTCCGGTTCAACTGTGTCCGACATCTGCCATGAAAAATCCATTGACGATTCCCCGGAAATAACAGAAGGGTGTATCGGAGGGTCCGGAACATTCAAAGGTTCAAGATTCAGTACTTTCCAGTCCGAAGTATCGAATTTCTTTTTTCCTTCTACGTAATATATCGTCAAACTGTCCGCGGCGCCCGAAATCCACATGTTTCCCACACTTGGCGCATCCCCCTTGAATTGTAAGACGCTAAGAGAAGAACAACTCTTGAACGCACTGTAATCGATAAGTTTGACCCCGTTTCCCAAAACAACATTCTCAAGTTTCTGACAGTTTTCAAAAGCAGAAATACCGATGCGAATCACTGAATCGGGTACAGATAACGATTTTATTTTTTTATTGTTCGAAAACGCATTGTCACCGATTTCCGTTACGGGACTGCTTTCAATCATACCGGGTATCGTTACATTGTCGGATGACCCTGTGTATCCGATGATTTTGATTTTATTGTTTTTCAGTTCATAAATAAAATTCTCTGCCTGATCGGCCTCATCACCCGAAAAAGGAAAAAATTGAGATGCTTTTTCAGAATCCTGTATGTTCCTGTTAAAGCACGGATCAGAAACCGAGCCTAAGAAAATCAGGATTGCCACAATTATGAATGCTGCGGATATCGCGGGGAGTTTGCCTCGCATACATGATAAATA
>JBAYZW010000092.1:0-4212 GCA_041672305.1 Bacilli bacterium | reverse complement strand
AGATATATTGAACAGTATTTCCGCTATCTGTGGCACCTTTTTCAAAAGAACGAGCAAGTATTTCCGAGTTTGATCCCGCTCTTAAACTAGACGAAATAATAATTATTCTTTTCATCTTTATTTATCTTTTCTTACTTCAAATTATTCGTAAAAAATTCTTCAAGTTTGTCAAATGGAATGAATTCTTTTCTATCATATAAATCGGTATGGACCGCGTTGGGAATCAAGAGAAATTCTTTGTTTTCGCCTTTTAATTTAGCAAAAGCCTCTTTGCCCATATACAAGGAATGAGCTTTTTCGCCATGAACAAGCAAAACTGCACTTCTTATTTCTGAAGCATATTGAAGAAGTGGCTCATTTAGAAAAGACATCGTTCCTGTGACATTCCATCCTTTTCCACATCCTTGTGAACGGGGATGAAAGCCGCGAGAAGTTCGGTAGTAATTAATGTAATCCACCACAAATTGAGGCGCTCCCTCAAACGGCTTGTCTGGTAAAGCGCCAGCTGATGCATATTCGCCCTTTTTGAAATCAATCGTTCTTTGCTTATTTAAAGCCACTCTTTTTTCGTATCTTGATTTTTCATTGTCCTCATTATGAAAATAACCAGTTTGAGTAACATCTGACATATTGTACATTGTCATAGCGGCAGTGGCCTTGATTCTCGTATCAAGTGAAGCGGCATTTAAGGCCAAGCCTCCAAAACCGCATATTCCGATGATTCCGATTCTTTCTGGATCAACATTATCAAGATTGGACAAATAATCAACTGCTGCTTGATAATCTTCTGTATTGATATCTGGAGAAGCAATGTTTCTTGGATTTCCTCCACTTTCTCCGGTAAAAGAAGGGTCAAAAGCAATAGCTAAAAAACCTCTTTTAGCCATTTCTTGCGCATATAACCCGGAAGCCTGTTCTTTAACAGCGCCAAAAGGTCCGGAAACTGCTAGTGCAGACAATTTACCTTTGTCATTTTTTGGTTCATATTGGTCAGCAGCAATTGTGACACCGAATCGAGTAATAAATGTCACTTTCTTATGTGTAACTTCGCTGCTTTTAGGGAATGTTTTATCCCAATCTTTTGTTAAGTTTAATTCTTCCATTTTTTTAATTCTCCTTACTATTTGACCTCAAGTTAACTTGATGGTAAAATCATATTAACACCTCAAGTGCACTTTATGTCAAGAGGTGAAAGAAAACATTTTGGAGGTCGTTATGTATACAATCGGTCAAGTAGCAAATATCACTAAGTTAAGCGTCCCAACGCTCCGATATTATGATGAACAAGGATTATTAGCAAATATCAAAAGAAATGAACAAGGAAATAGAGTGTTTGATGATTCAGATTTAGAAGCCTTGAATTTAATTGACTGCTTAAAAAGAACTGGTCTTACAATCAAAGAGATCAGGGATTTTATTATTCTATGTAAAAAAGGAAATGACTCTTTGCATGAGCGATTGGATTTCTTTTTAATGCAAGAGAAGACAATAAATGAAAAGATTAATCAACTCAAAAAAAGTTTATCGCTTATCAAGTTTAAAGAATGGTATTATCAAACGGCGATAGAGCACGGCGATGAAGCTTATGTGGCCAACATGAATGAAGCCGATATTCCAGACGTTCAAAAAAGAAATTATATTAAAGGCCATACAAAATAAAATAATCCATCTTTTATTGTATTAATAAATTTGTTCAATAAACGGGGAGAGTCCATATCAATGGAACGCTCTATCAGTTTTCTAGATTTCATTTTAAAGTGTTTTACGACATTTTATTTTGCTTGATTATATGATTTAATAATGGGGATGGAATTGGAAACAATTTCGGCCGGCTAGTCCGGGTGAGCTCCTTGCATTGCGAGGAGCATTTTTATTTGTTTATTTCGCTTAATCTCAGTTTTGTAATTGACTAGACTAATTGAATTAAACAGTTGATTTAACATTGCCACATTTTAGTGGCGTTGATAAGCGAGTTGTTAAGAATATCCCATTGGGTAAAATTAAACATATCGGCGGAAGATACTCAATCGAAAAAAACATAGGTAAATATCTAAAATAAAACTAGACAACATGTGGTGTCTAGCAAGTTGTCCATGATTGGACTATCTTCATTATAATTAGCATTGAAATATTGTCAATTTGATTGATTATGGCTTTTTAGTTAATTGCTGAATTAAAAATTCGTCGTGATTTTTCTTAAAAAGAAAAACATAGCAAATAGTAAAAAGGTCACTTTTGATATTTACTGTCATATTCAAAAAGAAACAAATTCGACAGTTATTCTTGATGCCCTCTTATAGTTAATATGCTCAATTTTGGTGCATATTTTTAACTACTTTTTTCCACTATTTAATGGACTTCCTCCACTAATTTATTTGTTCAATATAATGAGTCAATTTCTTGATTTTTGTTTGATCATTTGATTTAATATTGATGGAGATAGGGCGCGTAATGTACGAATTAACTTTCGGGTCACGGCTATCTCTTTTTATTTGTTTCGCTCAATCTCAGCTTTGAAATTGTTTTCAAATTAATTAGAAGTTAAACGCGTTTTTTCTATGAAAAATAGACCCTTAAAACAATAACCGCCTTCAAAACAAGCTAAATCTAGTGTTCTTTTTGATACACTTTTATAAGCACCTAGTGCTCATTTGGTGCTCAATAAAAAGAAAAGTCTAGCAATATTCTAGACTTTTTTTCATTTGGTGCCCCCTGCCAGAGTCGGACTAGCGTTTGAGCATTACCATTGCTCCGTTCTACCGTTGAACTAAGGGGGCGCTGTTAAGCATTATACAATAATCATTTTTGGATAGACAAGTCTAAACGATGAATTTTTCAAATATGCGCTTTTTTATTTATGCGAGTTTGTTGATCGAGAGAAATAAGAGGCGTTTCACGCTTTTGCATTTCTTCCATCATTCGATGAATTCTCGTTTTTATTTCGTTAATACTTTCGCTTCTTTCTAAACAGAGGTTCGGATATTGAGGTTCACCGATGGAAATCGTCACACAAGGGTAACCATGTCTTTTCCATAAGCGGAAGATGCCTTTCGCTGGACGATATGAAATGACTAAAGGAAAAATAGGAAGATGATAATCATAAGCTAAAGAAAAAGTCCCATTTTTAAAAGGCCGAATATTTTCCTCGTAATACCACATTGAACCTTCAGAATAAATGTGTAGCCATCGATTATCTTCAAATAGATTTTTCAAGTCTTGATCTATTTTTTCCATCCCATCAAATTTAGTGGGAATGGGGATTGAACCGACGACACGCATAATTTTTCCAAGCGAAGAATTATGATTGTTTTTCCACATTAAAAAATAGCCACGGCGAGGAGCCATCGCCGCCCTGACGCAGATATAATCCCATTCAAAAACATGATTACAGGTCGTTAAAAAGCTTCCTTTTAACAGATGAGCATAAAAGCCATGCTTATATTTTCGGCCCTTCACTTTTAATCCATAACGGAGATAACAAGAGGGAATAATTAAAATAAGAAATAAGAAATTGAGCATGTTTTGCCAAAAGCGAAACCACCACGAGCGATTGTAATAGGGAAAGTGACCATCGAGATCTACATGTCGAACGTCTTTCGGATTAATCATATGAGCGTCATCTTTATCAGGGTAGGAAAATGCGAGACCAGTCTTATATTTAACTTTCATCAATCGAGAATGTCTCCCATCAAATCATAGATAAAAGCCTCAGTAATTCGCACTTGAACTTCGGTCCCTAATTCATATTCTTTTTCACTCTTAGCGAAGATTTTTCCATCGACATCATCAGGAGCGTTCCAATAACTGCGGAAAAGATAATATTCCTTTTCTTGGCCGACGATTAAACCGTCCATTATTTCACCGATGTGCTGCTTGTTTTTGCGATAAGAGATACCCTGTTGCAAGCGCATCACTTCATCCAATCTCTGCTTTTTGACTTTGTCACTTATCTGATGAGGAAAGTGATAAGAAGAGGTCCCTTCCTCACGCGAATAAGTAAAAGCCCCTAAATGATCAAATTCCATCGTTTGAATAAAATCTTTCAAAGCGGCAAATTCTTCTTTTGTTTCACCAGGAAAGCCCACCATCACAGTCGTGCGTAGAATAGCGTGAGGAACTCTTTTTCTAATTTTATTAAACAAATTAATTAAGTCTTCTTTACTACCACGGCGATTCATGGCTTGTAAAAGGCGATCTTCGCTGTGTTGAATC
>JBAYZW010000091.1:0-4219 GCA_041672305.1 Bacilli bacterium | reverse complement strand
TTATTTTTAATTTGACTATTATATTTATGAAAAGAAGGCTTGCTTTTAATTAATATTTAAAATAAATATTTATTATTCAATAATTGTGCTATTGTATGAACGGAGGTTTTATATGAAAAATAAAAGTTCAATTGGAATCGTTATCGATTCTACCACTACTCTCGATCCTCAATTAATAAAAGATTATGGCATTAAAATGGTTTCCTTAAATGTCCATACCAAGCAATTTAACAAGAAAGAAACGGAGACAGCCGATGAAGAAATCATCTCTCAATTAGATGATGTGAAAAATTTATCAACTTCCTCTCCCTCGCCTCTTGATTTTGCCAAAGCTTACAACGCCTTATTTGATGAAGGATATAAAAGTATTATCTGCCTTCCTTTATCAAAAGAGATATCATCGACTTTCCAATCAGCTATTTTGGGTAAAACCTATGTCAAAAATAGCAAGAATATCTTTGTCGGAAATTCTCTATATTGTAATTTTGGTCTCGCCAATATCATTGAAACCATGCTTCCTATGTTTGAGAAGAGCACAACAACTTTGAACGAAGTAAGCCGAGTTTTTAAGGAAAGAAATATCAATTCCGATTTGCAATTCAGCGTTTTAAATCTCAAACATCTAGTCAATGGCGGGCGCCTTTCGAAGATTGCTGGTCTCTTGGGTAGCATTCTCCATGTTAAGCCCATCATTCAAATGAAGGAAGGCAAATTGAAATTGGCCAAAAAAGAAATCAATATGACAAAAGTCATCAATGTTTTTATGACAGCCATTAAGGGCTATGCTGATAAGTTTAAAGAGGTCTTTGTTAAAATCGTTGATCTCACTCAAAATGATGTCGCGGAAAAAATCGTTCATCTAATCAATGTCACCTTTCCTAAAATTCACACCTCGCGCATTAGCACGGTTCGCCCAACCTTTTTCATTCACCTCGGCAATAGCGGGGTAGGTTTTAGCGTTGTGGCTTTTGATTAAAGGTATGAACTACGAAATTGTCTTAGCCACTAACAACAGACATAAATTAAAGGAAGTCCGGGAAATTTTAGCACCTCATGGAATCGTTGTTTATGGTCTCGAAGATTTAAATCTTCATCCAGGAGAAGTCGATGAGAATGGCGCTACTTATTTTGAAAACGCTCTTCTCAAAGCTCAATCAGTCCAAAAATTGACAAAATTACCAATTATCGCTGATGATTCAGGATTAGAAATCACCGCTCTTAATCATGAACCTGGTCTTTATTCAGCCCGTTATGCCCTTAGTCATCACGGACACGCTCAAGCCATAGAAGATATTTTAAAGAGATTGAAAAACAAAGATCGTTCAGCCGCTTTTGTCTGCAGTATCTGCCTATTAAATGTCGAGGATCATCCTCTGCAATTTGAGGCTCGTGTCGCTGGTCATATTGCCCTTAAAACACAAGGCGAAAGTGGCTTTGGCTATGATCCCATTTTTATCGAGGATACGACAATGACAACCTATGCGGAAATGACTCAGGAAATGAAAAATAAGCTCTCCCATCGCGGAAGAGCCCTTTATAAACTTCTGACCTATTTAAAAGTCAATCAATTGATTAAGCGATGACGCTTTTCCAGTTTTTGATGTGAAAAGATAAAAACGAGGAAGCAAACAACAGCAGCGCAGAAGCAAACACACATCAAAATAATAAAGATAATATTGTCGAAATGTTGATGGGCAAGAATTGCCCCTAAAATATCGAGAGTGCAGAAGGCAAAAAAGATAATTGAAAGAGGGAGCATCACCTTCATTAATCGATAGAGAATAAGGTTGTTTGGATAAACATCATCTTTGATTAATTTGCGTCCTTTTTTAGCGTTTTCTTCGCGGAGAACTCTCGGAGAATAACGATTGATTTTTATTTTGTTTTGCCGATCACTACGACCGAGTAAAACATCACCGCGCTCGGAAACACCGACATAACCATAAGAATATCCATCGACTGTCAGCCAACGCTTTGTCAATTCCACACTTTTGTCTTGAATGGAGGTTTCAAGATTTTTCATTGCTATTTTTAAATCAGGATGAGGCTTTTTTTGAGATTCGAGATAGCGATATTCTTCATAGATATCACTCTTTAAATCATGCATATCTTGCAGATGAGAAAAATAAAGTTTAATGCAATCAATGTCGTAAAAATATTGATGAATCATCAAACGGTGACGAAATAAAACATCATATTCATTGACTGCTGAGAGCACATGACCGAGAAAAGCAAAATATGAGGAAGCATTTTTTTCTTCGTGAAACAATGCTTTTTCTTCGTCAAAAAGAAGAATGAAATCCTTAAATTTAGCCTTTCGTAAAGTCGACATATATAAAAGAGATAACAATCTTCCATATAAAGCATCGACATTATGGGCATCAATCTCTAAAATATGGGCAAACATTTCATAGGCTTTCGTAAAGTCGATAGCGGAATAAAGAATCAGATTTGCAGTCGCAATTTTTTTCTCGATAAAAACATCATAAGCATGAATCGCTTCACTCGGATTCAATTTCGCCATGCAATGAGGACAATAGCAAACATCAGCTTCGGCATTAACCTCGAAAATATGATATCGATCATTAGTCGTATGACAATGAGGACAATAGGCTTTTTTCAAACTCATGGAATGATTTTATCATTTTTTTTCAATATTTCAATCTATCCTCTATTTTGAACACTATTTCTCGTGATACAATAGCGGTATGAATTTTCAAATAACAAAGTCTGATTTAGAAAAGATCTATCACCTCTTTGAAGTAAAAGAGACCAATATCGCTTTGGCTAACATGCTTCTTTATTACTTTCAAATCAAATCACCGATGAAAGAGGCTAAAGATCACAATGATTATCTTAATAAATTAATTGATGCCTGCGAAATTGATAGGAATAATCAAGATGATATCAAGATAATTAATCAGCAAATTAAACCCGCTATTAGGTCTTTTGATGAAAAAATTATCACTGATGATGTCTATGTTTCAACTTTAAAATTTCCCACTATTAATATTCACGATCGCGAATTTAACAAGGAATCATATGCTCCCTATCAGGGCTTTTCTTATGACGAAATTAGCGTCGCTGATGACGATTTTAGAGAAATGCAAAAAGTTGGTTATTTTACATCAAAAATTACTTATCCAGTCCTATCTTATAAAAATGAATTATGGATGTCAGTTACTCCTAATGAAATCATGACATTTGAAGAACCTTTAAAAAAAGCCAAAGGAAACATTATCACTTTCGGATTAGGGATGGGCTATTTTGTCTATCTCACTTCTTTAAAGAAAGAGGTGACATCTGTCACCGTTGTGGAAAAGGATCCTTTCATTATTCAATTATTCAATCAATATTTATTACCTCAATTTAAAGAGAAACAGAAGATTATCATTATTGAGCAAGATGCTTGTGAGTTTCTAAAAGAGAAACATCAATTTGATTATGCCTATGTTGATCTTTGGCACAATCCAAACGATGGACTCCCTTTTTATCTGCTCTTTAAAAAAGCTGAAATTAACTTTCCTCATTGCCGTTTTGATTATTGGCTTGAGACATCCATTCTCGCTCTTTATCGCCGCTGCTTATTGACTGTGGCTTTAGAGCAATTAAACAACCTTCCCGAAAGCGAATATCAGAAAGCTAAAAATGAGACTGACAAAATCATTAATGATATCTATTTAAAGACAAAAAATATCACAATTAGAAGTTATGAACAATTCCATCGCCTATGCACGGACGAAGGACTAAAAAAACTTATCGTTCAGTGATTATTTTATTTAGACTGCTGTAGTTCTTTTTCAATACGATCTGTCACTTCTTGACATTTCTTATAAATATTTTCTACTGGTTCTCCGACAAAGAAGCGCCCTTTTTCATAGAGGATTTTGCCATTAATCATCGTCATGATGACATTTTCTTTACTCCCACTGTAAACAATATTATTGATAATATTATTTAGTGGTTGCATATTAGGCTGAGCCAAATCGATTTCAATGATATCCGCCTTTTTGCCAACTTCCAAAATATCACAGTTTGTTAAATTCATGGCTTTGGCTCCGTTAACAGTGGCCATTTTTAAAATCTCATAGGCAGAAAGAGAATTAGCGTCTTGATTAGCTAACTTTGTTAAGCTAAATGCTAAAGTCATTTCCTTAAACATATCTAGGCAATTATTACTAGCTGGTCCATCCGTTCCTAAAGCAATGTTTAAACCAGC
>JBAYZW010000090.1:0-4232 GCA_041672305.1 Bacilli bacterium | reverse complement strand
GTGGCTATCCCATCTCTAATTGGTTGTGGAAACCAAAAAATACTTCCCACATCGATTGAAGTGACGAGTGAAAATAATGTCACAACCATTGAAGTAAGTGAAACATTACAATTATCAGCTTCAATCTTTCCTCTGGAAGCCACTGATAAAACAGTGACATGGTCAAGCGCTAATGATGATTTAGCGACAATTAGTGAAACAGGACTCGTGACAGCGGTGGCTGTGACAGAAAACGGCGTTATCCTTACTGCTACCTCAAATGTTGATACTACAATTAAAGGCGAGTTTACTCTTAATATTAATCCGCTCACTCCGAGTGCATTAACCGTCGCTAGTCCCGATGATCAAACAATTCTCGCCATCGATGAGACTTTACAACTCTCCGTTTCACCTTCACCAACTATTGCCAGTGCTAGTGTGACTTGGTCAAGTTCTGATAGTGAAATTATCTCGATTAGTGAAACAGGTTTAGTGACAGCTCTAGATTATACCTATGAAGGTGTGACTATTACCGCGGCTTCCGTTATCAATTCCGAAATCACTGGTAGCATTGTTCTATATGTCCATTCTGCTATTACGAAAATATCGACTATTCGCAATTTAGAAGTCAGCCAAGAAATTGTCGTAACTGGGATTGTTTCGGGCTTTGTCTATACAGGCCAATCAACTCCTTATATCACTGGCATGTATGTCGCTGATGATACTGGTTGTATCTACATTTATGGCGAGAATCAAGCCAAGAGTGTTTCTTTATACAATGAAGTTATTGTGAAAGGAACAAAGAGCTATTACATTCCACAAACTGATACTGGCAGTGCAGCGACCATGAATTATCAAGGTGAATTGCAATTAACGAACCCGGTTATTTTAAAGAATAATGGGGGGACAAACGCCATTCCTTCCAGCGCTATTACCGTCACAAATACCCTGGCGACAATTAATGATGTGCCAATTACAACTGATATCACTGGCAATCTCTATCAAATCACTGGTCGTATCCTTAAAGTTGATGGAAGTGGCTACACCAATTACTATCTCCAAGATTTAAATCGTGTCGATAGTTTGCTTGTCTACACTCAATGCAATGGCAAAGACTTCTCTTATCTCGATGATTATGACGGCAAAGCCGTTTCTATCTTGCTCAATGTCATTCTTGCCAAACCAGGAGTCAATGCATGGCGCATTTATCCCACGACAGTCGTGGAAGAAATCACTGTGAGCGATGCACAAGAAGTCGCTTATGGTTTAGAGAGAGCCAAATTAGATATCAGTGATGAATTTGCTTCATCGGTTTCTATCACTTTTAATAAAGCTGATTCAGCTTTAGCGGGATTGACTAGAACCATCAGTTCGACTAATCCATATATTGCCATTATCGAAAATGAAAACGATTATACAATCGCTATTACCGTTGATGTGGCGGGACAAGCTGATTTGTTAATCACTGCTTCTTATAATGGTGTCATAAATTCGACTACCAAGACAATTAATCTTATTGGTAAACCAGAATACACCGCGATTAGTCTTCATGAAGCACGAGGCCAAGAAGACGGGACAATGGTGACGATTGAAGCGGTTGTGGCTCGCCTTGTCTATAAGAGTGGAACTGATATTCCTCTTGGTGCTTTTGTCGCTGATGATACAGATTCATTCTTTATTTATAATAATGCTGATTACATGGATAGTCTTTCCGAAGTGACAGAAGGCAACTTAATTGCCGTTAGTGGAACAGTCACTCATTATATCGCCGACGCTGCGAAAGCGACGGCTAACAATTATTCTGGTGATTTTCAAATCAAAGATATCACCCTTATCTACAACGATAATGGCACCCATGCTATTCCGAGTGGAATTATTGCTTCGACCACCGTTCAAGCAATCACAGAGACTTTAGGATCAACAAATATCAGCGGAACGATTTTTGAAGTCAGTGGCACCATCACTAAATCAAGTTCTTATTACTATTCGACCTATTATGTTAAAGATGCCACTCAAACTTATTCACTCAATGTCTATTCACAGAAGAATGGAGCGGAGTTTGGCTGGCTCGATGAATATGTTGGCACACAAGTGACAATGTATCTCGGCATTCAAAATGCTAAATTATCTTCGACATCTATGTCTTGGAGAGTGTGTCCAGTTTTAATTTTCTAACCCATTATCTTTCCTCTTTATCAATAGCGTGTGCAAGAATTGCCTTGTCACGCTATTTTTATGGTCAAAAAATTACTATTTACCAACTTTTTTTGTAAATTTACACTGTGGATAATTAGAGCAACCATAGAAATCTCCACTTTTGCCATGGCGAAGTATAAGTTGTCCTCCACAACGCGGGCATATATTATTTTTGATATTTTTTTGTATTTGTTTGATTTCTTTGACATGCTCTTTATTTGTTTGTATTGGTTTTTCTTTATATGATTTAAGAACGGAGTAGTATTCTTCAATTTTTTTGGGAGACAAAGTTTCATTAGGTAATTTTTTAAGTTTCTTTTTCAAGGTGTGATAAGTATATACATCATCGCAATTGATATATTCAATATTTCCTTGAACAAATATCACAAATGAAAAAACATTGTCCTTCACATTCAAAACATTTTTTAATCTCGCGGTGTGAGTGTAGTTTTGTTTAATTGGTGAATAAAAATGATTTTTTGTTCTACCAAAATTAAGAACTTGGGTCCATTCATCTTGAGAACTATTTCCATAAATGCGACCAGAATAATTTTTTGTCTCGATGACAAGAATGCCTTTTGAAGAGACGACAACATGATCAATTTGAGAAGTATGATTATGATCATCACTAATAATCAGATTGTTAATAAGATAACCACCTTTTTCGATATTTTTCTTTAAAAAATCTGCGACAAATTTTTCACCGATAGCCCCTTTAACTTTTGGCGAGCGTAAAACGAGTATTAAAATAGATAACAAAAATAAAGGAATAGTAATAAAAAGATAAGGCCAAACATTTTGATAACAAAAAACGATTGTGGCAACAAGAGAGCCAGAAATAACACAAAAGAGTCCTCCTGTGCTCAATGTAGTAAGATCAAATTTTTTTCTTTTTTTAGTTCGCATTTAATAAATTTTATTTTACATTTTTTGTCTCACTGATGATAGTTTCTTTATTTTTTAAAAAAAGGAAAGTTGTGATAATGAAAGATTTTAGACAAATAAAAGGCCGATATTAGCAAAAAATAATGTGTTTGATGAGCAATTACAAAATAAAATTATTAAATTAATAATTGTCTTTTCCATATCGTTATTCAAAATGCTAAAATAAAAAAGCGTGGATAGGTACTCATATTATGAAAAAAATAATTAAGAACAATTTCTTTACCGGCTTTTTGCTTTTAGGTCTCTCGATTTTAATCTTTAGCCTCGGCATTTGGAGCATCACTATTGATATTAATAGCAGCTCTATTAATCTTTGGGAAATATCACAACTCGACACTTTCTCTCCTCAGCCATTTAACATTTTTGTTCTCTGCTTTGTTATCGCTCTTTTTGTCTCTCTTGTTTTTATTACCCTATCTCTTATTAGTTTATTTAAGAGGAATAATGTTTTCTTCTTTATCACGATATTTTATCAATTAGCGGTTCAAGTGACATTTTTCGTCATGCAAGGTGTGACGCTTGAATTGTCAAGCGGAGCCGTTACTTTAGCGATTATTAATACCATTCTTGTGTTGGTCTCTTTTGCCTTTGCTATTTTACGAAGAATTTTCGTCACTAAAAAAGGGGAAGAAGCCAATATCAGCGAAGAACCTAGCGAAGGACATCAAATTGTTCTTTCTTTTAAACACATAGGGAAATTGCTCGCTATTGATCTCGCTCAACTCATCGCTTCTTTCTTAGTTCTTTTTATTCCTCTCTATTCAATAAAGAGTGCGACGGGCACTACCCATCACATTCTCATTACCAGCGGATCAGGTAGTAGTGTTAATTTAGTTGATACGATCTTCTTTATTGTCTTCTTTCTCTTTGTTCTTGCGAGTGTGTTTTTCTTTATTTATCTCATCTCTTTATATCTGAGTGATAAGCGATCTTTCTTGATTAAATCACGACATTTCTCTATCTATAATCTCATCATTTCTATTCTTTTCTTCTTAAGTGGCTTTATCGTGGCGTTTATCTTCACTTTAAATGGGACTTCATCGTTTACTTTCTCTTATATTGTTTTGATTGTAATGGGAGTTCTCTATTTTATTTTTTCTATCATCAAAGGT
>JBAYZW010000089.1:0-4237 GCA_041672305.1 Bacilli bacterium | reverse complement strand
TGTTTCCTCTCAGAGCTGGAAAAAGGCAATCAGAAATCAGTTCAAGGAAGAATTTGACGAATCTGAGTTGGGAATACGCACCTTGAACGCAGTCGATGTGATTGCTGACAAAATACGTTCCATCGATACAGCCCTCTCCAAAGAAGAAGCGGTGGAGAAAGCAGCAGGCGTTCTTAGAGTCGCAGGTATTAAATTGGACACGAAGAAGAAAAAAGATACGGAGTCAGAAGAAAATCTCCGTACGGGAGCGTTATTTTTTATCAGTTCCAAACAGGCAGAGAATATGGCCGCTTTGGCGTTGACTGAGAACTATTCTAAAAAAGACGCACAAGAGGCGCTGAACAAAGGCAACGGAGTAGACATAGCTCTGTTCGGCAGAATGGTCGCCGACGATCCGTCATTGAATTCCGACGCATCAGCCCAAGTTGCTCATGCGATATCAACTCATAAGGTTGACACGGAATACGATTATTTTACGGCAATAGATGATAGGTCTCCCGCAGACAACGCGGGTGCCGGAATGATCGGTACCGTTGAATTCAATTCTTCTACGCTATACCGGTACGCGACAGTTTCAGTTCATGACCTGTACAACAGATTGGAATGCAATAAAGAGATGACTTCGAAAGCCATAACCGAATTCATAAAAGCATTCATGCTCAGTATGCCCACAGGAAAACAGAATACGTTTGCAAACAGAACGGTTCCCAATGCCGCTATAATCGCAATCAGAGACGATCAACCAATCAATCTCGTCAGCGCATTCGAATCTCCCGTAGGTACAAATAAATCCTCAATCGGGTACCTGGACGAATCAATAGACAGATTAATCAAAGAAAAGGAAGAAGCAACTTCTTCCTTTGTCAAGAAATCCAAGAAAACTTGGCAGATCGGAAAAGGTCTTGATGCATTGGGGCCTTCTGCTGATGTGGAAACCACCATTTCCGAAATAGAAGACTACCTCAATGGGGAATTAGGTGAATGGTGACATTATTGTTGAGATTGGCCGGCCCTTTGCAATCCTGGGGGGTGGGTTCCAAGTTTGAAACCCGCACCACCTCGAAAGCACCCTCAAAGAGCGGAGTCTTGGGAATGGTCGCTTCTGCAATGGGACGCGACAGAGAAGATTCTCTCGATGATTTGGCATCTTTGAAATTCGGAGTGCGGATAGATCAGGAAGGAACGATTTTAAAGGATTTTCACACAGCGCACAGCGCGAGTCGCAAGACGGCATACGTGACAAACAGACATTATCTCGAAAATGGGTGTTTTTTAGTAGGCCTTGAAGGTGATGAAACATTACTGTTTAGAATCGAAGATGCGATAAAAAATCCCTTTTATCCTCTTTACCTGGGACGCAGGTCTTGTCCACCTACGGGCAGAATGATTTTGGGATTCAGAGACAAAGTGCTGTATGAAGCACTGAGGGATGAGCCGTGGTTGGCGTCAGAGTGGTATCGAAAACGGACTCCCTCCAATGTAATGTTGGAGATTGTATGCGAAGATGATTCCGATTTATTTTCGGAATCTGTCCGGGATGTGCCCCTCAGTTTTAGCCAAACCAGAAGAAAGCATGGTTTCAGGAATGTAAGAAGAGTTCTTGACGGAAAGACAATCGAAAATTCCGATTCCGGAATCAAAAAACCCATGAATGCACAATTCGATCCAATGTTCGAAGTAAAGAAGGAGGTTCGTTAATGTTTTTGTCAAGGGTCGAGATTAATTCCCGCAGACGGGATACAATCAAAGCTCTGTCGTCTCCTGAGATAATCCATGCGGCAATAATGTCCGGTTTCCCGACTCTGGGCAGGGAGGGGGGAGATCGGGTGTTATGGAGAATTGATGAATTGCATCCTTCTACATACATATTGATTCAAAGTGAAAGTAAACCGGATCTCACCCATATCGTCGAGCAGTTCGGATGGCCCGAATCAGAGCAGCAATGGGAATCAGTTGAATACGATGATTTTTTATCCAATATTAAGGACGGGGACATCAGAAGATTCCGGATAAGGGCCAATCCAACCCGTTCTGTCAAAGAACCCGATAGTAAAAGAGGAAAGGTTCGGCAACACATTACTTCGGAACAACAGTTGAATTGGTTATACGAAAAATCTGAAAAATGTGGATTTTCCCTCGACACTCCCGATGCGGGTGCACAGATAATAAAAAAAGAAAATCTAAGGTTCAAAAATAAAAATAACAACGTGTCAATAACCGCAATTTCATACGAAGGTATATTGGAAGTCACGGATTCGGAGGAGTTCATCAATTCGATAAAAAACGGCATCGGTCGTGCAAAAGCATACGGATGCGGTATGATGACTGTTTCAAGAGTGATTGACGGATGACACACTCAGGTGCCGAAAAACCAGAATTGCAAGAATTGCCCAGGATAAAGGATAGAGTATCGTTTGTATACCTAGAGCACTGTGTAATCAATCGTTTCGAAAGTGCCATAACTGCCACGGATAAAGAAGGAGCAGTCCACATTCCTGCGGCTTCGATAAGTACTTTGCTTCTCGGACCGGGAACGAAGATAACTCACCGAGCCATGGAACTAATCGGCGATACGGGCACATCCGTCGTGTGGGTCGGGGAAAGAGGCGTAAGATATTACGCACACGGGAGTTCCCTTACCAACTCTTCCAGACTCGTTATGGCACAAGCCAAAGCTGTTTCAGACATACGTTCGAGATTGAAGGTCGCCCGAAAGATGTATGAAATGCGTTTTCCCGGAGAGGACTTTTCAAGAATGACAATGCAGCAACTCAGAGGCCGAGAAGGTTCAAGAATTAGATCGATATATCGCAAATTTTCTTCCGAAACCGGGGTAGATTGGAACGGAAGATGTTACAATCCTGATGATTTCATGTCCGGAAGTCCCATAAACAAAGCCCTTTCCGCCGCACATGCATGTTTGTACGGTATCGTGCATTCGGTAATTGTGGCCTTGGGGTGCGCCCCCGGTCTCGGATTCGTGCATACAGGACACGATAAATCTTTCATCTATGATATTTCAGACTTGTACAAAACAGAATTGACGATCCCTATAGCTTTTGAAACGGTTGCTTCAATCAAAGAAGATGAAGATATAGGTTCTGTTACAAGGAAAGCCGTAAGGGACGCTGTCCGAGATGGTAGGATAATGGACCGTATAGTTGCCGATATCTGTGAATTGCTTCTTGGTAAAGATGAGTGCGGTTTTGATGATATATCGGATGATACGCACAAATTATGGGATAGCAAAATAGGTGAAGTCAGTGCAGGCGTATCGTATACGACAGACAAAATTCATAAATCTGATTTGAAATGATAGTGATTTCTCTGGTAAAATGTCCGCCTTCGCTGAGGGGTGATTTAACAAAATGGTTTTTTGAAATCAGTACGAATGTTTTTGTCGGCATCGTTTCTGCCAGAGTGAGGGATAATATATGGTCACGTATCAAAAATACCTGCAAATCAGGCAGAGCTGTTATGGTTTTTACGACCAACAACGAACAGGGTTTCGATTTTAGAGTTCATAACGGGGAATGGTCAACCGTCGATTTGGACGGCATAATAATTATGAAACGTCCTCTTCCGGACAGACACCCGGAATCAAAAACAGGTTACAGTAAAGCCAGCACATACCGGAGAGCAAAATTGATGAAATCCTCCGAAACCCGGAAAAGGAAAAAGATCAAAACGTTTGCTCATTTTGAATACGTAGTAACGGACAAAAGCACAATGGATATTGCACAAATAGAAATAGCTGATGTCAAGGACGGGATTATCTTTAACGAAAATATATTCATAATCAGTGAAAACGGAGTTGAAAGGAAAGAAAATTTTGAAAAGTTTTTAAATCACATTTCCGATAAAACGTTAGTTGTGGAGAATTCGGAAAGATCTTTGGTTTTGTTAAACGAAATCTGTGGGAACCTTGGATTAGATGTATCTCACACAGATGTCGAAAGCATATATTCTATTGCCAAAAGAAAATTACATAATCTGAGGAGATACGATTTGAAAACTTTAATGGATTATTTTGAAATTTCCCGGGATTCTGATTCCTTTTCTAATGTCGGGGTAATTATAAGAATATATGAGAACTTGAAAAAATCTGATTAATTATCAGGTTCCAATTAAAGTTTTCTTAAGTTTTCTGAGAAGAAATTATTTATTTGAAAAGGTGTGGGTATATTTGGATTCTTAGTGTGGTCCCCGCGAAAGCGGGGGTGATCCTATACACGTA
>JBAYZW010000088.1:0-4264 GCA_041672305.1 Bacilli bacterium | reverse complement strand
TTTTTTAATTCCTGTTTCAACCATGGCATCAAGCAATACTTTGCTTTTGACGACATTGTTTTCGTAATATTTTTGGGGATCCGAAACGGATTCACCAACGCATGCCAAAGCAGCAAAATTGACAACAGCATCAATATTATTTTCTTTGAAAATTTTGGTCATAAGAGAAAAATCCCCCATGTCTCCTATGACATATTTTGCACCGTCTATTCGAGGGATGTTTTCTTTCGGCACATTATCCAGTACGATAACATCGTAATTTTCAATCAGCTCTTTAACCGTATGAGATCCGATGTATCCCGCACCACCCAAAACCAATATTCTTTTCCTGACAGACAGAATTTCACCTTACCGTTAATCTTCGATAATAACATGCAAGGTTACATAAACATATCTTGGTTCTTACAGATGTTATATAGTATGCTTTGATTATTGGGGGATATATTTTAAATAGGTATGACTCAAAACATAACGGGTTATAAATATTGAAGACAAACGCGTATTTATCGATATGAGAAAATCAATTTATAGAATTCTTGGGTACTGATTAAATTTGTTCTTTGTTCTATATTTGTTGGCAATATTATAGAGAACGGTGTTCTCATACGTGTCACAATCAAAATAAACATAAGTAGAGTCAAAAAATAAGAATCTAAACAAACTGTTGTAATATGTTGTATTACTAACGCAGAACTATTATACAAACTTACATAATACTTCTAGGTGGCATGTGGTGCAATCTGTCGTTATTAAAGACATGAAGTTGTATATCTACACGTTTAAAAATATTTGGAGATTGTAATGAAAGTCCCTGAACTGATGGAAATAATCGGAGAAGACCATTTCTATACCGGAGTTCCCGATTCGTTATTGAATAATTTTTGCAGATATGTGATGGATAAATACGGTATCGGTGAAAATCACGTTATTGGGGTAAACGAAGGAGCGTGTACTTCCCTTGCTGCGGGCAGATATCTGTCGACGGGAAAGATTCCTGTAATATATATGCAAAACAGCGGAATAGGCAATACAATCAATCCTACAGTTTCTCTTATTTCTAAAGAGGTTTACGGTATACCCTGTATCTACCTTGTCGGTTGGCGTGGTGAACCCGGAAATCACGATGAGCCTCAACACATGCTTCAGGGTAAAATCACACCGGCTTTGCTGGAGTCTTCAGGGTTGGAGACATTATACCTGACCAAAGATACAAAATATGACGATTTCAAGAGAGATTATGAAAAAATTTCGACATGTTTGAAAGACGGAAAATCTCTGGCCATAATAGTTTCCAAAGGAGCTTTGGAGTACGAGGGAAATTACAAACAATCAAATAATAACAAAATCACACGCGAAGATGCAATAAACACCCTACTGGACTGTTCCGGTAAAGGGCTCTTTATATCTACAACCGGAAAAACATCCAGAGAACTGTTCGAATTACGAAAAAAAAGAGGGGAGCCTCACGATTTTGATTTTCTTACTGTTGGATCCATGGGTTACAGTTCTTCGATTGCATTGGGTATAGCTACGGGAACAGACTGTGATGTCTGGTGTCTTGACGGGGACGGTTCTATGTTGATGCATATGGGGGCTATGAGTATGATAGGATTGATGAAACCTCCTAATTATTTCCATGTTCTCTTCAATAACGAATCACACGAATCGGTTGGAGGATACCCGACACCAATAACATCAATCAATATGTGTAAGGTTGCGGAATCTTGCGGATATGCGTCAAACCATTCGGTATCAACGACTGAAGAGTTAAAATCTGTTCTAGTCGAGATCAAAAAATATCCCGGTCCTCATTTTGTTGAAGTGAAAGTGACAATCGGATCCAGAAATGATTTGGGCAGACCAACAATTACCCCCATTGAAAACAAACAAATTTTTATGAACAAAATTAGAGGATTCAAACAATGAAAGCACTAATCCTAAACTCCGGAAAAGGCACACGCATGGGTAATTTAACAAAAGACGGTCCAAAATGTCTTGTTAAATTGTATGACAATACAACCATATTGGAGCGACAACTGTCTATTTTGGAAAAATACGGAATATCCGATATAATTTTAACAACCGGACAATATGACAAGGAAATCCGTGAAGTTTGTTCGAACTACCCAAGTTTAAAATTTACATTCGTATTTAACGAACTTTACGATACTACAAACTACATATATTCAATTTATAAATCGAAGGATTGCCTGGATGACGATATATTGTTGTTACACGGGGATTTGATTTTTGAAGAATATGTTATTTTAAGATTATTAAATTCAGAAAACAGTTGTGTGGCGGTAAACAGCCAACAGACAAATCCTAACAAAGATTTCAAAGCCGATGTATGTGACGGTCGCGTTTCAAAAATCAGTGTCGAGCCAAGATATGGAAGCGTATCTTCACAACCTGCATACAAATTGAATAAAACCGATATGGGTACATGGTTGGATAAAATATCGGAGTATTGCGAATCGGGAAACACGAGCTCCTACGCTGAAGAGGCATTGAACGATGTTTTAGACTCTATCGAAATGATGCCCATCAATTTGGAAAATATCGTTTGCATGGAGATTGATAACTTGGAAGATTTGTCCATGGCCAACGGCATGTTGATGAAACTTCCAGGGCGAAAAGTCTATCTTTCAATATCTTCGGATGTAATCCATGACGGTCACATCAATATTATTCAATATGCGGCTTCATTGGGAGAGCTGACTGTGGGGATAATGTCTGATGAGGCCATAGCCACTTACAAACATTATCCCATTCTTCCATTCGAGAAAAAAAGGAAAATCATCTCCAATATCAAAGGTGTATCTCGAACCATAATGCAGGAGAAACTGAGTTATGAAGAAGTTATAACAAAATTAAAGCCCGATATCGTTGTGCACGGTGACGAATGGAGACACGGCGTATTGAGTCCCATAAGAATTGAAGTGATTGAGCTGTTGGATAAGTACGGCGGCCTTCTTATAGAACCCCCATACACCAAAGGTCAGGAGCATGGTATTCTTGAAAATAAAATCAAAGAAGAACTTTCGATACCTGAAAACAGACGTGCCAGTCTCAAAAAATTGCTAAAATTGAAAAAATGCATCAGGGTAATGGAAGCGCATAACGGACTCACCGGACTCATCGTCGAGAAAACAAAGGTTGCACATAACGGAGAGATCAGACAGTTCGATGCAATGTGGATTTCATCACTGTGTGATTCTACCGCCAAAGGGAAACCCGACATAGAATTAGTGGATATGACTTCGAGGATGGATACGATAAATGAGATATTGGAAGTAACAACCAAACCGATAATTTTAGACGGAGATACCGGCGGCATATTGGAACATTTCTTGTTCAATGTGAAAACTCTTGAAAGAAGCGGAGTTTCCGCAATAATAATAGAGGATAAAATCGGATTAAAGAAAAACTCATTGTTTGGAACGGAAGTACCTCAGATGCAAGACGATCCGGATAATTTTGCAATGAAAATATCCGCGGGTAAAAAAGCTCAACTTTCAAAAGATTTTATGATTATTGCACGGATAGAGAGCTTAATCTTGGAAAAAGGGATGGATGACGCTCTTATGAGAGCTAAAAAATATGTCACTGCCGGCGCAGATGGAATAATGATACACAGTAAGAAGAAAGACCCTGCTGAAATATTCGAATTCATTGAGAGATTCAGAGGCCTCGATTCCATAACTCCTTTGGTTGTTGTTCCCACATCGTATAATCATGTCAAAGAGGATGAATTCAAAGAGAGGGGAGCGAACATCGTAATATATGCCAATCACCTCATAAGAGCAGCGTTTCCTGCCATGCAGAGTGTTGCGGAATCTATACTAAAAAATCAACGTTCTCTGGAAGTCGATGAAGATTGTTTGTCCATAAAAGAAATAATAACTCTGATTCCCGATGAGTGAGTTCTGTGCAAAAAATCATCGAAACTTCCAATTATTTTTCTGCGTTGAAAGAGGAATTGTCCGGATGCAAGGCACCCCTGTTTGTATACACGGAATCGTTTAAAAAAAGGGATCAATTCAAGAAAATACAGAATATATCTCATGAATCATTTTCTGATTTCTCGTACAATCCCGATTACGAGAGCATAGTCAATGGAGCCGAAGTGTTTAAAAAAAATAATTGTGACGGCCTGGTCTCCATAGGAGGGGGAAGCTCCATCGATGTTGCCAAAGGCATCAAACACATATTAAACAAAAAAGATCTGATGCATATTTCTATCCCTACGCCTTCCGGAACA
>JBAYZW010000087.1:0-4341 GCA_041672305.1 Bacilli bacterium | reverse complement strand
TCTTATGGTTATGATGACGAATTAGATAAAATCTTAAAATACACAATGAAAATAATTATTGCGCGAATGAAAAGACACGATTTTCCTTTTCAAGAGAATATCGTGAGAGATTATTATCAATCTTTCCTAGAAATGACCGCCAAGAAAGAATAAATTATATGATAAAACAATTTTATACTTATAGTGCCGAGCAAACCATGCAATTGGGTGAACGGCTTGCTTCAGCATTGCCAAATGGGACAACCATTGCTTTGACGGGGGATTTAGGAGCGGGTAAGACCACCCTTGTTCGCGGTATCGCACAAGGATTGATGATAGAAGATATTGTTCAGTCTCCTACTTTCAATATTATGAAAATATATTTTAAAGGTAAGAAACCCTTAATTCATATTGATGCCTATCGCCTCGAAAATGTTGCAACTGACATTGGCTTAGAGGAATACATTGGATACGAAACGGGCATTACAGTTATTGAATGGCCTCAATATATTGAGAATTTAATTCCGGAAAATGCTTTGGAGATCGAAATTTTAAATCAGGGAAATGACACACGAAGTTTTTCGTTTAAAGGTCCAAAGTCTTTATTGGGAGATTTAAAAATATGAAATACACAATTCTTTTAGATTCATCGAACACTTCTTTAACAGTTGGATTGGCTGATGAAAATAATCTTCTTGATTCCATTTCATATGAGGCCTGGCAAGCTCAGTCGGAGCACATGATTCCCGAATTAGATAAACTATTGAACAAGCATCAGATTAATAGAGATGACATCGCTTCTGTTATTGTCGCTATTGGTCCTGGTTCGTACACGGGTGTTCGCATTGCTTTAACTATTGCTAAAACCATTGCGACAGCCTTAAAGATTGATTTATATCCTATTAGTTCTCTTCAAATTTTAAAGGATGGTAAGAAACCATCAATTTGTTTAATTAACGCGAGAAGCAATCGTTCATATATTGGTGTTTATGAAAATGATATTTGTCTTTTAAATGATCAAATTATGAAGAATCAAGATGTTAACAAATATATTTTAAATCATCCTCATTATTCAATTTGTGGTGAAACGAATTATTTGAATATTGAAGGATATAAAGCCAATATCGCTAAAGAAATGTGGAGTTTAAAACCCTCTTTAGTGAAAGCTATCAATCCTTTAGGCGTAGTGCCGATATATTTGAGAGATTGATGATGGAATATTTAAATGTCACTGTTCGTCCGGCGAATAAAAAAGATTTGCCGGCTATTCTTGAAATTGAGAATTTGACTTTCATCTCTCCCTGGCGCGAAGAAGATTTTCTCTATGAATTAAAAGAAAATCCCGTCAGTAATCTTTGGGTTATCGAATTAGAAATTGAATCACAAGAATTAAAATCTGTGTTGGGTTTTTGCGATTATTGGGAGACATTTGATTCAGCGACAATTTGCAAAATTGCCGTTCATCCCGAAATGCAAAGGAAAGATCTTGGCTCCGCTATGATGGATGAAATTATCAATGATTGCATAGCGAAGAAAATTCTCACTCTTACATTAGAGGTGCGAGTATCTAACACTAAGGCTATTCAGTTTTATGAAAAGCATGGTTTTAAAAAAATCGTGGTCAAACCTCATTATTATAACAATGGTGAGGATGCATATTATATGTTATTGGAGGTAGGAAAAGATGGCGACAATTTTAGCGATTGAATCTAGTTGTGATGAGACAGCAATTGCCATTATTCGAGATGGCGTTTTGCTTTCTAATGTCGTTTCTACTCAAATTGAGGTTCACCGTAAATATGGTGGTGTCATGCCCGAGATTGCTTCGCGATTACATACGGAGAATATTGGTGTTGTACTTCAAGAGGCGCTTGAGCAAGCCAATGTTTCTTTAGAGGAAATTGATGCTTTTGCCGTGACGCGTGGTCCGGGTTTAATTGGGGCCTTACATGTCGGCTTACAAGCTGCTAAAACCTTAGCCATGCTCTATCATAAACCGCTTATTCCCGTTCATCATTTAGTGGGTCATATTTACGCTAACGAATATATTGAGCCTTTTACTTTTCCTCTTCTCGCTGTTGTTGTATCAGGAGGAAATACCGAATTAGTTCTTATGAAAAAGCATCTATCTTTTGAAATAATTGGAGAAACAAGAGATGATGCTATTGGCGAATGTTATGACAAAGTGGCTCGTGTTTTGGGTCTTCCTTATCCAGGTGGCATCCCCATTGATAAATTGGCCAAAGAAGGAAAACATACTTATCAATTGCCTACGCCTTTAAAAGGCGAAAAAACTTATGACTTATCTTTTTCGGGTTTAAAAACTAATGTGATTAACTTGGTTCATCATCTGGAACAAAAAGGCGAAAAAATAAATATTCCTGATATGTGCAAATCCTTTCAGGATGTTGCTATTGGTCTCGTTGTTGATCGAACGATAAGAGCTGTGAAAGAATATAAAGTAAAAGAAGTTCTATTAGGGGGAGGAGTATCTGCTAACTCCTATTTAAGAAGTGAGATGCAAAGAGAAATGACTGACCTCGGAGTGAAAATTAACATCCCTCCCATGTGGTGTTGCACAGATAATGCAGCGATGATTGTAAAGGTTGCAGAACGACTTTACGATTTGAAGATGTTTGCCTCTTTAGATTTAGGTGTTGATCCAAACTGGAAGATTGAAAATTTTGATAAATTTACGAATTAAAATGATTAAATCATTTATTCTTGTATAATATTTTTACGGAGGAATCGTCTATGAAGTCCTATTCTATAACTAATTTCGAACTATATGACATCATTGTCAGCGGTGATGAAGAAGAAAAAGCTCAACTCAATGAAGTAGTCTTGGAAGGTTGGGTGAAAACCAATCGCGATAATGGATCTATTGGTTTCATTGAATTTAATGATGGGACATATTTTAAAAATGTTCAGCTTGTTTATAACAAAGAATGCTCTGATTATGAGACGATTCGTTCTCTTAAAACAGGAGCGGCCGTTAATATTACGGGTCACGTTCATTTAACTCCTGATAATAAACAACCATTTGAAATCGTCGTTAGCAAATGTGAATTAGAGGGTGATGTCGAAGATGACTATCCTCTTCAAAAAAAGCGCCATTCATTTGAATTTCTTCGCGATATTGCTCATATTCGTCCACGTGCTAATACATTTCAAGCTGTTTTTCGAGTAAGAAGTGTCCTTTCCATGGCTATTCATGAATTTTTTCAGGAACGAGGCTTTATTTATGTTCACACTCCCGAAATAACCACGAATGACGGTGAAGGAGCAGGCAATGTTTTTGATGTTGTAACTCATGACACAAAAGATCCGAATTCTTTTTATGGTCAAAAAGTTAATCTCACCGTTACTGGTCAGCTTCATGTTGAACCATTTGCTTTGGCGTTCCACGATGTTTATACTTTTGGTCCAGCTTTTCGGGCAGAGCATAGTAATACAACTCGCCATGCGAGTGAGTTTTGGATGGTTGAACCCGAGATTGCTTTCGCTGATTTACAAGATGATATGAATCTGATTGAGGATTGCATCAAATATTGCATCAATTATGTTTTAATCTCTTGTCCTTCAGAAATGGAATTTTTCAATAACATGATTGACAAAACTCTTTTTGAGAGATTACATCATGTTGCCAATTCTGACTTCAAAGTTATGACTTATTCGGAAGGCATTGAGATTCTTCAAAAAGCTGTTAAAGATGGCTTTAAATTTGAAAATAAAAACATTGAATGGGGCATGGATCTTCAATCTGAGCATGAGCGATATTTGACAGAACAAATTGTCAAAGGACCTCTCTTCCTTATTGACTATCCAAAAGAAATAAAAGCTTTCTATATGCGTCAAAACGATGATGGAAAAACAGTGGCGGCTTGTGATTTACTTGTTCCCGCTGTCGGAGAATTAGTCGGTGGTTCGCAACGCGAAGAACGCTACGATATTTTAAAGGCTAAGATGGATGAATTAGGCATCACCGAGGGATTGGAATGGTATTTAGATACTCGCCGTTATGGTGGATGTCGTCATTCGGGTTTCGGTCTTGGTTTTGATCGCTTATTAATGTATGTTACGGGGATGCAAAACATTCGTGATGTTCAACCTTATCCACGAACATCAAATACGATTAAATACTAGGTTTAATTATGCGACATAAAAATAAAGATTTACCACTTACACAAGAAGAAATTAATCGTCGCACTCGTATGAAAAGACGATTCCTTTGGGTTTTGATTATTGCTGATGTTTTATTGATTATCTATTTAATTTACCAAATCGTTTCTCTCACCTGGTCCTAAAAATAAAGAGTTCAATATCGATTTAACGATTAGAACTCTTTTTATTTTGGTTCTC
>JBAYZW010000086.1:0-4352 GCA_041672305.1 Bacilli bacterium | reverse complement strand
CGGAATTCTTTTGCGTTGATAGCCATAATTTTATAACTCCTTATTAAAATTTAATTGCTAATCGTATATGTGATATATTTGCTTTCGCAATATCAACTACCATAGTTCTAGTTTTCACTTTATAAGATAAGGTGATGTGACTTTCGTCAAGGCTTACTAGTAAACCCTCATAGATATTTTCTCCCTTAATCGGATGGAATAAATGAACATTAACATAACTATTAAGATAATCTTTAAGATTTTCTATTTTTAGAGGTTTTTCCACTCCTAAGGAAGAAATATCCAAGGTATAGGGAACATCAATTGGATTGATAACATCTAAATAGTCGTTTAATTGATGCGTCAAAGAAACGATAGTATCCATATCGATGGGTTGAACACGATCAACCACGAGGGATAAATGAGCTGAATCCTTGGTAAAGCGAAGAGAAAAATCAACTAGTTCAAAGCCTAATTCCAAACATTTTTCACTGACTACTTTTCGAAGTAATTCTTGTTTCATATCCTGTCCCTTAAAAACAAAGAGTGGCCTGTCAAGGTCACTCTTGTGCAGAGTTATCACGCTCGAAAGCGCATAATTACTATATCATTAATTAATGAAATGTCCACTTTATTTTATAAAAAGAGAAATTATTCGAAACATTTACTGAATCGGATTGGTCACATTACCAACATAAAGAGGCAAGTTATTATTGTCATAGATAATGTAAATAAAGGGTTGATTAAGTTGGACATCAATTCCTCCCTCAATAGGGGCCGCACTTCCAGCGGCTAATCCACTCCAAGTTACGGAGGTGATTGTCGTTCCATCTTCGGTAAAAGCTATTTGATTTTTTTGTTGGCAAGTCGAGAGATAGATTGGTAAGAGACAATCATCTTCATAGATTGATCCAAATGAATCAGTATGGGAATCAAAGAAGCTACCATAGCCCAATTGAGTTAAGACATCAACAAAATCAAGCGATGATGAGCTAGAAAATTTAGGGACAGCACAACGAATGCCCTCACCGCTATGAAGAGCGGCGTTATCGTCAATAAAAAGATTCACTCCATCCGTCAGATTAAAGATATTGTCACTCGTTGATTTCGGAACGATATATTTAATTTTCATATCATTTTTATAGTTATCATAAAAACTATAATAAGAATCATAATCGTAATAATTCCCCCAATAGATATGACGCATATATGTCGCTTCAACTTCCTGGCTAGGTGTGACATAGAATAAATCTTGATAAGAATCAGATCTTGAATATTCGGTTAACCATTTATTATCAAAAGTCAGGGTCGTCAGTAAATATAGCGCTGTATCACTGCTAATTGGTAAATCATCAATGGAAAGAAACTGATCATCATTCATCCTTTCGTTGGCCCATGAGACCATCTTGGCCACATCGCTTTGCTTTTGAAAGTCAATTGAATAAGCTTCACAATAGTAATTCGCTAATTGAGCGATGAAATCTTCATTAATGGTCCCAAATAATTCACTTTGAAATAGGCCATTATAAAACTGCGTTGTTCCACTATCCGTCGCATAGTAATCATTTTGATAAAAGGAAGGATAATTACTGGTTCTCTCATCTTCTGGAAGAGCTAATAAAGTATCAAATTGATTCATCACACTCGCATCTGTACTCCCTAATGAAAGAATACTAAGATTAGCATACAAGCTCATCGGTGCAAAAGAGAAATTGGCTTCATCGCTATTGAGATTTTGATAGATATTATTCGCAAAAGTATTGACCGCATCAGTATATCGGCTATCTACACTGACATTTTGTTTAGCTGATGATGGATAAGTAATATTATTCAAAGGTTGATAAGTACTATCGAGTTCATTTAACGCAAAGTTACGATTTAAGGTTTGATATGAAGAAACATATTGAAAACTGATAAAACACACAATAAGAGCGGGAATAGCGGTTACTAAAACAAGGCTTCCCAGCACTGCACTACTAACAATGATAGTAGTTCTTTTCCACAATGGCATTTTCTTTTTACCCTTTTTGATACTCATAGTCACGGAAGAATGAAAAGGTGGCACAACTTCGGGTATGTCGTTGATTTTTTGGATAGTCTCATCTTTAAATTTCTTTTGATAATTCATAAACTCTCCTCATAGTGGCGCTTAATTTTTTTAAGCGCTGATCGATACAATCGATAAGTGGAAGATAAAGAAAAAGAAAAGAGATGACTGATTTCTTGAAAAGTAAAATCATAGATAATCTTATAAATAATCACTTCGTTTTCTTCAATAGTTAGATATTGATGCATCTCTTCGATAAAGAAATGATGATTATCATCTTGCTTAGTGACTTGTTCAATTTGATCGCTAGGAATATCCCGTCTCTTTTTTAGTTCATTTAAAGTCGTGTTCTTGGCAATCGCTAAGAGATAAGCATGAAATTGACTCGATCTTTTTAATGAAGTAATATTTTCCATCATTTTAATAAAAACATCCTGCGTCACATCTTCCGCTAAATAACGATCCTTAAGTAAAGAAAAAGATAAACAAAAAATAAGGCGATAATAAGTTTGGTAAATTTCTTCAAAAGCTTGATTATCGTTATTTTTTAAACGATTGACAGTTTCAAGACTAACAAGCATTTTCCTCCCACTATTAATAAAGACAAATTGAGGATGTCATTTTTTTCAATATTTAATATTCTATCATGAAAAAATAAAGGAATAAAGAAAAGTGGGCAAAGCCCACTTCGTTAATATATCTTCTTAACCATTAGTTAATAGCGATATATTTCTTTGTTTCTTTTTTCGGCTCGACTTTATTGATATTGAGAGTCAAGACACCATCCGCTAAATTGGCGGTGATATCATTTTCTTGGACATCTTCACCGACGTAGAAACTGCGAGAGAATTTGCCCGCAAATCTTTCTCGGCGAATGTATTTGCCATTCTTTTTCTCGTCATCATGATGATATTCTTCAGCGTGAATAGTGAGATACCCATCGTTTAATTCGATTTTGATATTATCTTTCTTAATGCTGGGCAAATCAATATCAATATGGTATTGCTTCTCATCTTCTCGAACATCAGCCTTCATCAAATCGTTACGACGAATTTCACGAGGGAAATCAAAGAAATCTTCAAAGAATGGATCCCAAAGATCAAACGAGTCATTGTTGTGAGTTGAAACGGCATAATTTTTATTCATAATCAATCCTCCTTATGTTCGTTCGTTTAGCACTCTAACTCTTTGACTGCTAAGCAATTATATTATAACCCATTTTAGCACTCTGTCAAGTAGTGTGCTAAATTATTTTACTATAAATAGTAAGAGTAAAAATTATAATGAATATTTAAATTTTTTTCTTATAAAAAGCCATCCTAATGAGATGGCCATTAATTATTTTTTAAGGCGAGGGTGTGCTAAGGAAAATTTTCTAAAATGCTTAGCTTTGCGCTTGCGGAATGGATAGCGAGAAACCCATTTCTTACCATCGTAGACATTAAAGCATTTTTCGCCAAATTTTAGACGGCAAAATTCGCGCACATTATTAAAGGAATATAAACGATGACCTTGAAAATCATATTCTTTGAAAGGAAAAATGACGTCACGCGGATAGGAAAGAGCTTTCACTTCGCTACCCCAATCTTGGAAAGGAATAATTACTGTCTGCGCAACATAAGAACTATCTTGATATTTATGAGCGATGAATTTTTCATAACTCTTGAGCTGATTCTTAATTTTTGATAGAGGTCGATGAAAAATAGCGTCGTTGATAAAATAGGGGATAATCTTTCGCTTAGCGTAACGGAGAACCTGACAATGCTCTTGACGAGTAGAGGGAACACCCATAAAAACGACGACATCAATAAAAACGCCATCTCCATCGCACCAGTTCGGCAAAGTGAAATGATTCTTTTCCATCACATAAGAATTTTTATGACGAATTTTCATCGTGGGAATCAAGACATTATATCGAGGATCAGTCTCATAACAATCAAAATAATAATCGTCTGGTAATTGATTTTTTAAAACTTCGATAAGACGAGGCAAATCTTCATATTTAATCGCGATGTCCACATCATCGTCCCATGGAATAAAACCTCCATAATTAACAATGCCAAGCGCTGAGCCAAAAGCGAGGGCGTACGGAATATTATTTCGACGACACAATTGATCAAAAACAAGCGTCATTTCTAACAGTAGTTTCTGCAAATCTCGCGTATTCTTTTTTACTCCATCCAAATCTTTGCCAATAGGGTAAATATGAAAATCCTCGGCATAGCCGGGATTTTCGAGGTTATTCTTTTTTTGTTCATTTATTTTAGTCATTTTAATGATAAGGATTCACAACTATTGGTCCATCGACACAAATAACAGTGGTCAC
>JBAYZW010000085.1:0-4416 GCA_041672305.1 Bacilli bacterium | reverse complement strand
GCAACTTGAATCCCCAATTATTCTTTTAAGCAATGGTCAAAATAATTCATTACCGGCTTCTTTTGAGATTAAAACATATTGTGCGTTACATGGCAAAGAAGGTTATATTATTACTGGTAATGAAGAACAATGCGCAAATGAAATCCGCCATTTTGCTCGTGTTAGACACGCGATTAAAGCTTTGAAAAACAATAATTTAGGAGTTATTGGTCGGCCGAGTGATTGGCTAATTGCTTCTTCAATAGATGCTCCCACTGTCTATAAATATTTTTCAATTAATTTAGTTGATATTGGGATGGATGAACTAATTCATGAAATTGATAAGAAAAAAACGGGAAATGTTCCTCACATTGATAAATTAAAGAGCAAATATAGAAATGGTCAAGTTTTACAACAATCGCTTTATATCTACGGAGCTCTTAAACGATTGGTGGACAAATATCAGTTACAAGGATTAACAATTCGCTGTTTTGATCTCTTAGGTAAATATAAGAATACGGCTTGTTTAGCTCTCGCCTTATTAAATGAAGAAGGCATCACTTCTGCTTGTGAAGGTGATGTTCCTGCCTTACTCACAATGCATATGCTTTTCACATTAACAGGACGCCCTTGCTTTCAAGCTAATCCCAGCAGTATTGATGTCGAACATAATACTGTTTTATTAGCCCATTGCACTATACCTCTTAATATGGTTTCAAAATATGAATTATTGACACATTTTGAAAGCAATTTAGGAGTGGGAATTAAAGGGACTATGCCACTTGACAAAGTGACAATTTGTAAGTTATTTATTAAAAATGGAAAATTGCTTGAGAATTCTATTATCACGACAGGCAAAATTAAAGAAAATTGTTCGCTTCCTGGCTATTGTCGCACGCAAATTTTAGTGGAATTAGAACCTTATCCTCTCTATTCTCTTTTTCAGAAAAATTTTGGCAACCATCTCATCATTACTTACGCTGATGCGGAAGAAGATTTCTTTACACTTCTCACCCTCTATGAAAAACAAAAAGAAACAAAATAGATATCTATTTTATTTTATATATATGTGATATAATTCATAACCGGTTTGGATATGAATTTAAAAAAAGCCAATATTGTTTATGCCTTTATCTGCAACATCCCTGTGTGTGCATCACTTTGCTTAGCCGCTAATATATCGGCTAATCATGGTTCTTTTGTATTGGCTGATTTTCTTTTGAATTATGCTATCTCTTTACCAGTGGCAATTCTAATTTGCTTATTTGTTCCACTTGTAGGTTTAGGAAAGTGGTTTACAGGACTCTTTGGTGTCAATCATGAGACATTCACTCATAACTTAATGTATCGCATCTTAGCAACTTTGTTTTATTCTTTTATTTATTTTATGATTCTTAATCCTGTCTTGGGTGTAATGAATTCACTTATCAATGGAATATGGATGGATTTTAGTTTATGGCTCTTCAACTGGATGCGAAGCCTTCCTGGAATGATGGCGGTTGGATTTACCTCATCGCTTTTTTTCGATATTCCTGCTTATCGTGTTGCCCATCGAATTGATCCTCATTTTTAGTTTTTATTCCATTTGAAAGGTGAAAATAGCATACCTTGACAATCCGCTCTTTACTATGTAAAATTTAATAACCTTGAAAAAAGGTCATTATGAAAAAAGAATCTCAAATTGCTTCATCTCAAAAAATAGCAGAGAAAGATATTGTCGCTCTTATTCGAGAGGCGATTGTTCCTTGTTATGGAATTAAAGAAATAGCAAATATATCGCAAACGAAAGGAAAAAAAGAGGAAGGAATCAAAATTAGCTTTCACGCTGATAACACATTTACTATTGATCTCTATGTCGTGGTTGTTTACGGATTAAAAATCACTGAGACAATCCGCTCATGCCAAAAGTTGGTCAAATTTATACTTAATCATTATTATCCCAATATGTGCCACCGCGTGAATGTTTACGCTTACGATCTCGCCTCTTAACAATTAAAAATGAAAATTATCAATGGACAAGACCTGAAAAAAATGTTTATTTCAGGAGCAAATAATCTTTATAACTTCTACCCTGAAATTGATGCTTTAAATGTTTTTCCTGTTCCCGATGGTGATACAGGAATGAATATGAATTTAACCATGACTAGTGGTGGTAAAGAAATTCAAAATCGAAGCGACGAAAATATTGCTGAAATCGCAAAAGCTTTCTCTCGTGGTTTATTGATGGGAGCTCGCGGAAATTCCGGCGTTATTACTTCGCAAATTTTCCGTGGCTTTGCTCAAGGAGTAGAAGGCAAGAAAGAGATTAATGCCGTTGAATTTTCTCGCGCTTTGGAAAAGGGCGTTGAAGTGGCTTATAAAGCTGTTGTTCGACCCGTTGAAGGTACTATTTTAACGGTCATGAGAGAATCGAGTGAAGTTCTTTCTAAAACGGTTAAAAAAGATTTTTCAATTGAAAAAGCTATGGATGTTCTCATTAAAGAAGCAAAAGAATCTCTTAAGAGAACTCCTGAATTACTTCCTATTTTAAAAGAAGTGGGTGTTATTGACTCGGGTGGTGCTGGTCTCCTAAAGATTTTTGAAGGTATTCGTTCCGCTCTCGACGGCAAAGTTATCGAAAGAAATGAAGCGACATCTGTTAATCCAGAAACTCCAATCAATATCGCTGGAGCTTCAATGGAAGATGAAGAATTTGGCTATTGTACTGAATTCATTATGTCTCTTGGTCCAGATAGTGTTAAAAAACCTTTTAATGAAAAACGTTTTACAACTATTTTAGGCAGTCATGGTAATTCTTTAGTTGTCGTTCACGACGAAGATATTGTCAAAGTTCATGTTCATACCTTAAATCCTGGCGAGATATTAACTTATGCTCAACAATTTGGTGAATTTTTAAAACTCAAAATTGAAAATATGACGGAACAACACCACGCTTTGGCAACGGGCGCCACAGTTACAAATCATGAAGATTTAGTCTCCGCTCCCGAAGAAGCTCCCAAAGAGAAAACCAAATACGCCATGATCGCTGTCTCTAGTGGTGATGGCATTGATGAGTTCTTCCGTGAAATTGGTATTTCTATTATCGTTAAAGGCGGACAAACAATGAACCCCTCCAGTGAAGATTTTGTGACTGCAATTCATAAAGCTAATGCTGAAAATGTCTATATTTTCCCTAATAATTCTAATATTGTCATGGCAGCTTCTCAGGCTTGCGATGTTATTGCAAATGAAGATATTAATGTCTATGTCATTCCTAGTAAGACAATTCCGCAAGGCATTACCTCGGCTATTATGTTTAATGAAGATGTGACTCCAGAAGAAAATTTCCGCGAGATGAAATCTGCTTTGAAAAATGTTAAATCGGGCGAAGTAACTTTTGCGACACGCGACACGAAATTTAACGGTATTCAAGTTAAAAAAGATGACTTTATTGGTATCTTTGAAAAAGATATCGTTGTTGATTCTCCTTCTAAAATAGGGGCTGTCAAGTATCTTGTCGATCAGATGATTGATGATGAGAGTTCAATTATTACTATTATTCTTGGTGAGGATGTTAGCGAAGATGAATCACATGAACTCAAATTATATGTTGAGGAAAAATATCCTGAAATTGATATCGATATTCATGATGGACAGCAACCAGTTTATTCCTTCCTAATTGGGATTGAATAATCAATCAATATAAAGAATGGCAAATCAAATGATTTGCTATTTTTCTTTTTGTTTTGAATAATAAAGGTAATGGAAAACAAATTAACTAGGTCTCCTCGTCTCAATCATTTCCTTTATGAGATGGGCATTAAAAACGCCTATGATGTCATCAATTATCTGCCATACCGCTACGAAGATGTTAATTATACGAGCGAGCGTAATTTAAATGATAAACAGCATATTGTTGTTTATGGCAAAATCATCTCTCTTCCACATTTAATTCGTCATCAAGGATTAACAATTGTGACCTTTGAGTTTATGACATCGCGTGGCACATATTTTAAAGTGGTGGCTTATAATCGCCCCTATTTATTGAAGACATTAAACATGAATGACGATTTCACATTAATTGGTTCCTTTAATTTAAGGAATAATGAAATTAACATGATGAACTTTTATAAAGGCGTTATCCCAATTGACGAGCGATTAAAGGCAATCTATTCTCTTCCTCGTTCATTTCAAAATCATCTCTTTTCTAATCTGGTGCGTCGATGTCTAACGGAACTACATGGACATATTTATTCTAAGGTTCCTTTTTCCTATCAAAATAAATATCGTCTTATTAATAAAGAGAAAGCTTTGACAACTGTTCATTTTCCCGCTTCTCTTTCCGATCTTCATCAAGCATTGCGGCATTTAAAATATGAAGAGGCCCTTTTCTTTTCCTTAAAGAATCAATGCATTAAACAGGCGAATAAATCTTTAGCTAAAATTAAGAAAGAACCA
>JBAYZW010000084.1:0-4452 GCA_041672305.1 Bacilli bacterium | reverse complement strand
TTATTCATGGAAAAAATGAATAGTGGCAAAGAGAAGAAAAAAGTTAATTGGTCACCTTTCATTTATGGAGCAATTGCTGGAATCACTCCTTGGATTGTTATCTTTGTCTATATGGGTGGGATAAGTGATTTAAGCACGATTCCATGGTTTGTTTGGCTGATCGTGGTGACATATTTTGTGACATTCAATACTTTCCCAATCAATATGATTCTCCAATATCTCAGAATTGGAAAATGGAAAGATTATCTCTATGGAGAAAAAGTCTATATTGTCTTAAGTCTCGTTGCTAAAACACTCTTGGCTTGGCTGGTGTTATTCGGAGCCATGCAGCCATAATTACCCAATAAATAAAGCAAGCATATAACTTGCTATTAAAATCATCTAGCCGCTATCATTTATCTAGTAAAGTGAGGTGCTTTTAATGAGAGAAAAAAAGAAAATTGTTGTCATTGGTGGTGTCGCTGGTGGAATGAGCTTTGCGACTCGCTATCGCCGCTTAAACATTGAAGATGAGATAATTGTTTTTGATAAAGGCCCTTATGTTTCTTTTGCCAATTGTGGTCTTCCCTATTTTATTTCTGGAGAAGTCAATAGTCGCTCGCGACTTTTAGTGGTGAGAAAAGAAGAATTGGTCACTAGATTTAATCTAATGATTCGCGAGAATAGCGAAGTGACAAAAATTAACCCTCAAAATAAAACGATTACTTACATTAATAACCATGAAGAAAAAGAAGAAAGTTACGATAAACTGATTTTATCGATGGGGGCAAAACCAATTTTGCCAATTATTCCAGGAATGGAAACTATTCCCTCTTTCACTTTAAGAAACATTCCTCATATCGATAGCATCATGTCTTTCATTAAAGATCATCATCCGACGAAAGCTTTAGTCATTGGAGCAGGTTTCATCGGTCTAGAAGTCGCTGAAAATCTCGCTAAGAGAGGAATTGAGGTAACTATTGTTGAAAAAGCCCCACAAGTTTTGCCTCCTTTTGATCCCGAAATGGCGGCTTTTGCCGAAGAGGAATTAAATCAGAATAATGTCAAAGTTTATACTGATAATGAGGTAATTAAAATCGATCATCAACATGTTTATCTTAAAAATGGTGAAGAACTTACTGCTGATTTTGTAATCGCTTCCATCGGTGTACTACCTGACACGGAATTAGCCGGCAAAAGTGGCATTAAATTAGGAATAAAGAATGGAATTATTGTCGATGAAAACTATATGACTTCTATTCCTGATATCTATGCTGTTGGCGATGCAATTATTGTCAATAATCAAATTTCTAATCAAGAGGCTCTCATTTCTTTAGCTTCGCCCGCCAACCGTGAAGGTCGTCAACTTGCTGATATTCTCAGCAGCCTTTCTGTTGTCAACCGCGGTTCAATTGGTACAGCGATTGTCAGATTATTCAATCGAACATTTGCTTCAACTGGTCTGAATGAGCGCCAATTAAAAGGACGTAATTATCGCGTTATTCATCTACAAACAAACGATCACGCGAGCTATTACCCTGGAGCCGCATTAATCAATCTAAAGGTTTTATTTGATCCGATTACAGAAATGATTTTAGGGGCTCAAGCCATAGGCGCAAAAGGCGTTGATAAGCGAATTGATATTATTGCTACAGCGATAAAAGGTCACATCAAAGTCAGTGATTTGCAAGAATTAGAATTAACCTATTCTCCACCATATGGAAGCGCGAAAGATATCGTTAATTTAGCGGGTTATGTCGCTCAGAATGTCATTCTTGGCATCTCCAAAACCTATCAGTGGTACGAAGTTGACCAGTTATTAAAAGAAGGTGCCTTATTTGTTGATGTAAGAACAGAATTAGAACGATTATCAGATGGTTATATTGATGGGTCACTATCTATTGATATCGCTGATTTATATGAGCGTTATCATGAAATACCAATTAATCGAAAGATCGTTGTTTATTGCGAATCGGGAACAAGAAGTTATAACGCTGAGCGTATTTTGCGAGCTAAAGGTTATGATGTTTATAATCTCGATGGCTCATACGGAATTTATGGACGAATGAAAGGGAGAAAATAAGATGTTACAAACAATCACGATGATGGAATTCGAACAAGTCATCAAACATGAGCAAGCCAATATTATCGATGTGCGAGAAGATTATGAATTTGAAGAAGGTCATATTCCCAACGCGGTTAATATACCTATGTCAACATTCTTAAGAAATGTTAGTCAAATTGATAAAACTCAACATTATTATATTATTTGCTATTCAGGTGCTCGTTCTGATGTCGCCGCTCGTTATCTTGATAAACAAGGACATAATGTCACCAATGTTCTCGGTGGTATGAGCGTCTATAAAGGTCAATTAGCCAATTAGTATTATGATAAGAGTAAGTCGTTATCAAAATTGAAAAGGTGATGGCTTAAATAATTCAGAAAGGAAATAAAATTATGAAAGTTAATATGAAAATTTGGGATCGCATTATTCGCGGTATCCTTGCCGGAGGCATTATTGCTTTAGCGATTATTTTTCAAATTTGGTGGATTTTAATTTTCGCCGCCATCCTATTATTTACCGCCATCAGTGGATTCTGCCCTCTCTACTTATTATTCAAAACTTGTCGTGCTCGTTGCCAGGCTCGATGCGCTAATGGCCGTTGTGGTAAAAAACAAGACTAATCATGAAATAGAGAATTGTCGCTTGAGGTGGCAATTCTTTTTTATCCGTTCTTCAACAATCAAAAAGATGATTTTTATCTCCTTTAAGTGATGAGAATATTCTCTCTTTGTTTGTTCGTGCCTAAACCTTGACACATAAGTGTCTTAGAACTATACTATACCCGTGTTTTTGAACACTAATATTAAGTTTTTTTGATTTTCAAAAAAAGAAAGAAAGAAGACCATCGATGGAAGAAATTATTCGTCAAGTGATAGAGCTCGATAAAGCTGGACAAGCTAAAATCGCCGCTTTAGAGAAAGAAAAAGAACAACTTTCGATTGTCATAAAAGAGATGCGTCAAACGCTTTCTACTCAGTATCAAAAGGAAACGGAAAAACAAGAAGTTCAAATCAAAGAACAAATCGAGAAAGATTTCTCTACTCGGGAACAAGAATTAAAGACTCTCGCGACTGAGAAGGAAAAGATCATTCTCCATCATTATCAAGACAATAAAGATGAATGGCTCAAGCAATTGTTAGCTTTTTGTCTTGGCGAGAAGGAGTAAACGATGTTTTTTGTTGGTTATGCTTTAATTACAAAAATCAAAACCCTTCACGCCAATGATTTAAAAAAAGAGGATTTTGAGGAATTATTAAAAAAACGCAGTATTTATGATGTTGCCGTGTTTTTAAAAAAACATCCTGCTTATCATGATATTTTAGCTAATGAAAGCGAATCGAGCTTGAATCGTAGTCGTCTTGAAGGATTAATCAAACGGCAAAAATTTAATCAAATGATGAAATTAGTTAAATTTCTTCACCTAAATGATCAGCCATTTTACGCTATCACTTTAGTGAAAATGGAACACGAAGTCATCCTAGCGGTCATTCGTAGTTTTATTTCTCATGATGAATATGATGTCGTGGAGCAAATTCCCTATTATTTTGATCAATATTCAAAAATTGATTTTCTCGCTTTAACCAAGACAAAGAATATCGCTCAACTAGTCGAAGTTTTGAGCAATACTCGCTATGCCGCTTTGCTTCAGCCATATGTGAAAGTCAGCAATGATATGATTCGATATTATGAATTTGAAGCTCTCTTTGAAAAAGATTATTATCACTATGCTTTTGAACAAATCAAAGCGCATTATCACGGCAAGGTTAAAAAAGATTTGCAAGATGCTTTTAAAGCCCGCATTGAAATGGAGAGTATTATCAAAGTCTATCGTTTAAAGAAGTTTTATGGCATTGGTGATAGCGATATCAAATCCATCTTGATTCCTTCAACGCGTATCAGCGATAAGAAAATTGATGAAATCATCGCCATCAAAAATCCCGAAGATATTCTCAAAGTTATCGTCGCTTCTGGCATTGGACCTTATATCAACGATAAAAACGAAGTTTATTTGGAATATTATGATGATTATATGCGCTTTACCATCGCTCAACGATTCATGTATTTCTCAACAAAGGCTCCAACCGTTTATCTCGCTTATGTCTTTTTAAGCGAATTAGAAGAACAAAATTTGACGCATATCATCGAAGGAATTCGCTATCAAGTTAGCGAGAGTGAAATTCGTCCTATGCTGGTATTTTAGAGAGGCATTGTCATGATTAGTAAATTGAAATTAATAAATCTAACTGTTCGCGAGGATAATTTAGAAAAATTACTCGATAGTTTTGTCGACTTTACTGGGTTTCACCCGGCCGATCCTAACAAAATTATCGCCACTGTTCATGGCGCTCGTTCTTATGAAGGCGCTAACCCTTGCGAACCTCTTCTCGAAGAAATCAAACAAATTGAA
>JBAYZW010000083.1:0-4484 GCA_041672305.1 Bacilli bacterium | reverse complement strand
TGAAGACGGACGATTTGGCATTGCTGTTAACCTCGACGAAGAAGCCGTTGTTAGCCTTGCTGGTCTTGTCTATGGTTCCCTTCTTGATTCTTCCGCGACTCCTGAAGCCGTTGATGCATTTGAAGATGAGATTGCCGCCATCATTGATGTCGATGCAATTAAAGTCACTATTTTATTAAATCAGGACGCTCTTCTATCCGACATTTTATTGGATTTAGATTTCACTGTCGATACTAGTCTTAGTGAAATGCTAGCTTCCGAAATTGACTTATATGTTGATGTTGACGTTCAAGCCGATTTAACATTCAAGTATGGTGATGATGTAAACGTCGTCCTTCCTAGTGATCTCGATACTTACGTCGCTTTTCAACCGACTGTTGATTATCACTATTGATTTAAATAACTATAAGAGCCTCCGGGCTCTTTTTTCGTGGTTGATAAATGGCGACGCATTGATAAGTATAGTTTTATTAACTATAATATTTTCATGAATAAAAGATTTGTTATTGCTCCTTACGCGATGCACAAAACTCTCTTTTCTTATTTTCGAAGAGACGATTCTTTTCAAGATGTAAAAATAATGAGTAAAGAAAATTTTCTTGATTCTATTTATGAACATATTTCTCCAGCTGCCATAAAAGAAATCATGATTATTGAAAAATGCGAGGCGAAGACAGCGTTTTCTATCGCCCGAGTATTACCTTTTATTTCTCATGATCAGCAAGACGACAAGCTTCATCATCTCTATTTATTAAAAGAAAAATTGACTAGACTTGACTTAGTAAGCAAAGATAATTTTCTTCCCTCTTTGTTAAAGAGAAAAAAGATGGAGATCTATGGCTATTCTCCTCTTGATGTTGAATTGAGTAATGGACTCAATAATCTTCATTGCCAAGCTACCTTTCATCTTAAAGATCATCTTATCAATCCCCCTTTTTCTTTTTCCTCTTTTTCTTCATCACGAGAAGAAACGCTCTTCTGTCTCAATCGTATTGCGTCGTTAATTGATCGCGGTGTTAAACCAGATGATATCTATATTTATGCCCCCGGTAAAGAATATTTATATTATCTCCAAGAATTTCAGAGTGATTTTCACTTTTCTATTAATTTACCTTTACGTATTTCTTTATATTCGCAGGACTTTGTCTGTCAATTTTTAAAGTCTTGGCAACAAAGTCATAATCTCGATATGGCGTTTTCTTCCGTGATGAAAGATGAGATATCTAGTCATCATCTTGAAATGCTTCATCAAGCCATTAATGAAGTAAATGATGAACGTTTCTCTTTTGACGAGCAATATCATTATTTGATTTCTATTCTGAAAAGCACTTATCTTGAAAATGAAAATTATTCTCCCGCCATTAATTTTATTAATGAGCCAATAATTATTGATCATGCTCATATTTTTGTTTTGGGTTTTAAAGAAGGTATTTTTCCTCTTTCCTATCAGGATAATGATTACCTTTCTGATAATCAAAAAGAAATAATTGGTTTAAATACGTCTTTGATAAAAGGAAAAATTTCTGAACAACTTCTGACAAATTTTTTCGCCCAAAAAAATCAATATTATTTTACCTATAGTGAAACTTATCTCACTAATTCTTTTCATCTTTCGCCCTTGGCAAAAAGGTGGACCATGAAAAGAGAAAATCCTTCTATTCCCAGTATTTTCTATGGAACAAAATATGCTCAACTAATCTATGCTTCTCTTTCTGATCGCTATAAATTCTATCAAGAGAAGACCCCTGAATATTTAGCGTTTAAGAAAGTCTTGTCTATTTCATATGACACTTATGATAATCAATATTCTTTGGTCTCAGCTTTCAATCGTCAAATGCTTATGGAACATTCCTACTCTGACATTAAAAATTATTGTGCTTGCCCTTTTCAATATTATTTATTATATGGTCTGAAGTTAGATCCATTTTTGGGTAATTTCTTTTCCACTGTTGGTAATATTGCTCATCACATTTTAAAAAATATGGCAGAACCTAATTTTGATTTTGAGCAATCTTTTGCTCGTGAGATTCAACAGAATTCTTATCTTTTTCAACCAAATGAAAAGATTCTTTTAGATAAGTTAAAAGAAGAAATTAAAATGGCGGTGGATGCGATTAAAATTCACCAGCAACAATACATGGACAATCATTGCCTATTTACGGAAAAATTCATTCGCATCAATATTGATCCCTTAACGATTATAAAAGGATTCATTGATAAAATTATTGTTGTTGATCATCACTATCTTTTTCTTGTTGATTATAAAACGGGGAAGGAAACTTTTCATCCGCGTCTTGTGACCTATGGTGATTCCTTGCAATTGCCAACTTATGCTTATTTAGTTAATCAATCATTGGAATTTAAAGATTATACATTGGCGGGTCTTTATATTCAGCATTTGCTTCCTCCTTCTTGGAAAGAATCCGTTAGCGATAAGGATAGGTTTCCTCCTTATCTTAAATTTGATGGTCTCTCTCTTGCTGATCGTGATGCTCTGACAAAAATTGATACTTCTTTTGTCGAACAAAAAAGATCATCATTCATCAAGGGAGTTTGTCAGAAAGATGGTCTTGTCAAAGAGAATTCTCGTGTTGTTAAGGCTCAAGATCTTGATCAATACGGGAACATAGCCTTTGGTATTTATCGAGATGTTAATCAGAAAATACGCGATAATGTTTTTCCTGTTCGTCCTACTATTTTAGCGAAGAATAGTCCATGTCAAAATTGTTCTTTTCATGACATTTGTTTTGTCAAATACGAACAAAAAAATTATGTTGAAATCAAAGAAGAGGAGGATGAGAGTAGTGGCATTTAAGTGGTCAATAAATCAGTGCAAAGCTATTAATGATATCGGTAAGAATATTCTCGTTTCCGCGGGAGCAGGAAGTGGAAAAACTGCGGTTCTTACTGAGCGTATTTTTCAATTGGTAAAAAAAGGATATCCCATTTCACGATTTTTAGTTTTAACCTTCACCAACGCTGCCGCAGCGGAGATGAAATCACGCATTAGAGATAAGCTGTTGGATGATAAAGATTTTTATAATTCTCTCAGCGATCTGGAAGCTGCTCATATTGAAACCTTTGATGCTTTTGCTCTTTTTATTGTCAAGAAATATGCCTCTTCAATCAATCTATCTTCTGATATTTCCATCATGGACAGCAGCATTTTAAATATTCAAAAAAATAAAATTCGCGATGAAGTATTTGATGAATTTTATCGTGAACATGACAGCCTATTTGTTGAAACAATTAAAGCCTATTGTCTCAAAGACGATAAAGAAATAAAGGAATATATTAACAAAATCATCGCTTGTGCTGATCTGCAGATTGATAAGGCTTCTTTTTATCAGTCTTTGGTAAATCAGACTTATCAAGAAAAGATAATTATTTCTTATCTCGATGATTATTATCATCAGATTATTACTACCTTCAGTGAACTTATGAAGCGCGCTGAGGAATTGTCAAATATCGATGATAGTGAACGTATTTGTCGTTTATTAGAGCAACTGATTAGATGTCGTAATTATGATGAGCTCTATGACACTATTCAGCAATCGACATTTCCCCGCAAGCCAAAGGGCTATCCTGCTGAAGATGAACAAATTCGTTTTGACATTGCTTCGGCATTTAAAGAAATAAAAAATAATAATTTTGGAAGAAGCCAAGATGTTATTAATCTTTTTCTTGCCAATAAAGCCACCGCTGAACTCTTTATGAAGATGGCTCGTTTAGTTGACGAGCGATTCACTCGTTATAAGGAAGAACATCAAAGTTATGACTTCTCCGATATTGCGCGAATGGCTTTGACCATTTTAGCGATTCCCAATATCGGTGATGAAGTAAAACGTTCTTTTGATTTTATCATGGTGGATGAATATCAAGATACTTCTGATATTCAAGAGAAAGTTATTGCCTTCCTCGATCGGGATAATGTTTATATGGTTGGGGATGTTAAGCAATCAATTTATCGTTTTCGAAACGCTAACTGTCACATTTTTCAAAAAAAGTTTATTGACTATAAAGCGGGCCACGGTGGTGAAGAAATTGATTTAAATCAAAGCTTCCGTTCTCGCCGAGAGATTGTTGATTTTATCAATGACCTATTTGGTCAAATTATGACACCCGAAAACAACATCATCAATTATCAAGACGGGCATCATTTTGTTTTTAAGCCTAGTGTTTATCAAGATTTTGCTGATCATCGCGATTCCTATATTCCTCATGTTTATCGCTATATAGCGAAAAAATCTCTTGATAATGTCGAACAAGAAATGGCCATTATTGCCGATGATATTCTCGATAAAATTCATCAGCATTATCAGGTATATGATAAGAATTTAGATGGGCAGCCAATGCGCGATTGCACATATCGTGATTTTGCTATTATCATGGATCGGGGAACAGAATTTGATAACTATCATCGCTATTTCTCGAAGAAAGGCATTCCGTTACATGTTGTCAATGATGAAACGATTAATGATTCC